>ONFH01000265.1 GCA_900317015.1 uncultured Erysipelotrichaceae bacterium
CCTTTGGCTTTATATTTCTTTGCGATTTCCCCTAAAGCATCAATCTTCTTACGTGAGTAGTTACCGGCTTCACCTTTCACATTGATCCCTTTGACATGCCCATTATTTTCTAAGGCATTCTTGAAGACCGCAAAGTCAACATCCTTAACGGTTTCATTTAAGTTGACTAACTTTAAGCCAAAACGTGTATCTGGTTTATCGATGCCGTATGTTTCCATCGCATCATGCCATGTCATACGACGAAGTGGTAACTGTAAATCGATGCCTTTGACATCTTTCATGATTTTTGCCACTAAACGTTCGCCGATATCTAAAATCTGATCAGTATCCATAAATGACATTTCGACATCGACCTGCGTAAATTCAGGCTGACGATCCGCACGTAAGTCTTCATCACGGAAACATCTTGCGATCTGATAATAACGTTCAAAACCAGACACCATTAATAACTGCTTGAATAGCTGTGGTGACTGAGGTAAGGCGTAGAATTCTCCATTATGCACTCTTGATGGGACTAAGAAGTCACGAGCGCCTTCAGGTGTTGATTTGCCTAAATAAGGTGTTTCGATTTCAATAAAGTCTTCTGAATCCAAGAATTCATGAATAGACTTCACAATTTTCGCACGGGTGATGATCTTGTTTTGTAAAACAGGACGACGTAAGTCAAGATAACGATATTTCATACGTACTTC
The DNA here is from genome assembly GCA_900317015.1 of uncultured Erysipelotrichaceae bacterium. Taxonomy (GTDB): domain Bacteria; phylum Bacillota_I; class Bacilli_A; order Erysipelotrichales; family Coprobacillaceae; genus Intestinibaculum. Next base: position 693 of record ONFH01000265.1, read on the forward strand.
TTCACTGGCATCGGTATCATCGGCAACGATGATTGGAGGCTGTTTCGCCTTATTGATGACCTTAACATCCTGTACTTCAATTTCAATATCACCAGTTGGCATCTTAGGGTTCTTTGAACTTCTTTCGACAACTTTCCCAGTGACCTGTAAGATGTATTCATTCTTTACATCTTTGATCGTGTCATTGAAGGCTTCTCCAAAGACACACTGTGTTAAGCCATAACGATCTCGTAAATCAACGAAAGCGATGGCTCCCATATTTCTCTTTTTTGCGACCCAGCCAATTAATGTAACTGTTTCACCAACATTTGTTAAACGTAATTCACCATTGTTATGTGTACGTTTCATCTTATAAACCCAAACCTTTCTCTAATTCTTTCACAATATCTTCAAAAGCGACCTGCTTCTGTTCTTTTGTGCTGTTGTCTCTTAACTGCACATATTCGCCTTTGACTTCATCTTCACCTAAGATGATGGAATAAGCCGCTTTGAAACGATCGGCACTCTTGAACTGACCTTTTAAGCCACGGCCGGCATAGTCAGTGTCAACACTAAAGCCATTGGCTCTTAGCATCATGACGATCTGCATCGCAACATCTTTGGCTTCATCGCCAAGAGGCATCACGTAAGCTTCAATGCCCTGACTGTCTTCATCTTCATCACCTAAGGCGATCATTAAACGTTCAAGACCAAAGGCAAAGCCAACACCAGGCGTTGATGGACCGCCAATTTCTTCAATTAAGCCATTGTAGCGTCCACCGCCACCAACCGTTGAACCAGCCCCTAGCTTTGGATCATCAGAAATGATTTCAAAGACGGTATGTGAATAATAGTCAAGACCACGAACTAAGTTCGTATCAATGACGTAGTCAACTTCTAACATATCGAGAAGTTCACACACTTTATCAAAATGTGCTTTCGCACTCTCTGTTAAATAATCGATCGTCTTTGGAGCGGTCTTCATTGATGGATGATCGGCATCAACTTTACAGTCTAAGATACGTAATGGGTTCTTATCAAAACGTGTCTGACAGTCGCTGCACAATTCTCCTAAGACCGGTCTGAAGTGATCCTGTAAAGCCGCTCTAAAAGCATCTCTTGATTCTTCATCGCCAAGTGAGTTGATATGTAACGTAATGTTCTTTAAACCTAAAGCTTTGACGATGGTGATGGCCATCATCATACATTCAACATCGACATATGGTGATTCGATCCCTAACATTTCCACGCCAAACTGGTGGAACTGTCTTTGACGACCAGACTGTGGACGTTCATATCTAAACATTGGGCCCATATAGAAGACCTTCGTCAGCTTTTCTGGACGGGCATACATCTTGTTTTCAACGTACGCACGAGCGATCCCCGCTGTACCTTCTGGACGTAACGTCATAGAACGACCCTTACGGTCTTCAAAGGTATACATTTCTTTCGTCACGACATCACTTGTGTCGCCGACGGCTCTATTAAAAAGTTCTGTGTGTTCAAAGATTGGCGTTCTCATTTCTTTGACGTGATAATTCGAAGCCACTGTTCTTAAAATGCGCTCAAGCTTTTCCCACTTTTCGCACTCTTCTGGAAGAATATCCACTGTTCCTCTTGGTGCACTGTATTTCATAATTTTCTCCTTTCGCACTGAAAATAAAAAGACGTCCTTATTTCTAAGGACGTCATCTCTTTCGATCTACGCGGTACCACCTTAGTTCATGTCTCCATGCCCTCAAACGTTAACGCCGTTCTACGTGCCTAAGCATTCTCCAAAGTGTCCCACAGGGTCCTTTTCATCACTTCCACCAGCCGTGATGTCTCTATAAAAATTCACCTATTTAATCTTCTTCATCGAATTATCTAGATTATAGACTAATCGTATCCATATTTCAAGCAAGCTTATATTAAATTAAAGCGGTGTAGCTTGTGGCGATCTGAACGTTCTCATCGATCTGATGTTCTTTCACATCCCCATTCTTATAAGCTCTCACAAGTTCATAGAGATCTTCAATTCGTTTATGATAGACTTCACCCTGATCAGTCTCACTGACTCTTAAACGATGACGCATATATTCCACTTCTTCAATGGATGGTGTATTGTCACCGCCTTTGACGAAGTTATGATGTTCCGCTAAGGCAATATGATGACTTGTAAAGATGAGAGTATAGCCGGCAATCCCTGTCTTTGAATGATAGGCTTTAGAGATGCCACCATCAATGACGAAGACTTTGCCATTGGCAGCCACTGGTTTTTCCCCTTTCTTGACTTTCACTGGGACATGACCATTGACGATATGTCCAACTTCTGGATCGACATCGAAGGCTTCAAGAATGGCATTGGCATACTTTTCTTCTTTGGAAAGCTTAAAGTATGGATTGTAATGTTCTTCATGGGTGCTTTCATCATCGATCAAGGCATGTTCAAATGTACTCATCTTATCTTTCCCAAAGAGTGGACTGTTCGCTCCACACCATAAGTAATAGAAGAGATCGGTCGCATCTGGATCATCATCCTTATGAAGATAAGCGAGTCTCGCTTTCTTTTCAAAGTAATCCATTAAACTACGGCCACTGAAGTCCCCCTCTTTCGTCTTTAAGACGAAGAAAGAACCATCTTCATTCATTGGAATGCAGCCATGGAATAATAAGTTATGATTAATGACTTTATACATTGATCCATTCGTAAAGAAGAAATCAATATGTTTCTGTAAGATAAAGGAATGTGTAAAGCTATAGACAAGTGACTGCATTAAGACACATTCTTCATCTGTTAATGTATATGGATCTTTTGGATCGATCGTTGGGAAGGAACAATCCCTTAAAGGATAAGTCACTCCATCTAGTTTGACTGTCTTCTTGTCATAATCGATCTGATCTAATAAGAGACGATGTTCCATCTGATATTCAGGATGACGATGGATCATCTGTCCTTCTAGCTTCCACATGATGACCGTAATAGCCTTACACATCTTCCCTGCTAATTCTAGATCGACCTTATCGGTAATATTACGATCAAAGACATGAGGCATAAAGCAGTCACATGGGTCATCTTTATACACACGACCGGCAAATTCACTTAATGGTCGTAAGTTGATACTATAGCCATCTTCTAAGACATCAAATGAATTATAGCTTGTGGCAATACGTAAGACACTGGCAATACATAATGGGTTCCCGCAGGCTGCCCCCATCCAGTGCGCATCATGGTTGCCCCATTCAATATCGACATCATCAAAGCGGATCAGTTCACGCATGATCTTATCGGCATGCGGACCACGATCAAAGATATCACCAATGATATGTAAGGAATCGATCGTCAGCTTCTGAATCAGATGGGATAAAGCAGCGATCATTTCATCCCCTAGACCAGTCTCAACGATTCCATTTAAGATTTCATGATAATATAATCTCTTATCTGGATCACTTTCATTCATCTCTAAGAGTTCATTAATGACATAAGCATATTCGCTCGGCATTTTCGACTGGACCTGAGCTCTTGTATATTTAGAAGCGACGACCTGGGTGATCGCAATCAGACGGTTGATGGCCATCTTCTCCCAGCCGATCGGGTCTTCTTTGTCTTTAGCCTTGCTTAACTGATGGTGCGGATAGTAGATCAAGTTTGCAAGCGAAGACTTTTCCTTAGGACTAAGTAGATCTCCAAAGGTCTCATCGATCTTATAACGGATCACCCCGGAAGAACTCTTCATCATATATAAGAACGCATCACTTTCACCATGAAGATCACTGAAGAAATATTCTGTTCCTTTGGGCATGGCTAAAAGTGAACGTAAATGAATAATTTGACTGCAGGCACTTTCTATTGTGGGATAGGTATGACTGAGTAATTTTAAATAATCAAGATTACGCATAGTACACAACTCCTTTGCGCCTTTATTGTACACTGATTTTCATATGATGAAAATAATGTTTCTGTTAAGAATATCATTTTTTCGTAATAAATAAAAAGAAGAGGATCTTTCCTAATAGGGACTTTCATCGTATATAGATCCTCTTCATTCGCCATTATGGACTTCTATTGATCTTTTTCAGTGTTCTTGTCTAAAGGGAATGTTAAGATCACTTTAAACATATCCCCATCGACGGTGAGCTCAAAGGTCCCACCCATGACTTCCGTAAAGCTTTTGGCAATCGCTAAACCTAATCCTGAGCCAGCGACGTGACGAGACTTATCACCTCTTACAAACCTTTCGACAATTTCTTCGGAAGTAAAGTTCATCTGTGCTTCGGAAATATTTTTCAGAGCAATCGAGACAGTCTTATCATCATGCGTCACATCAATATAGACTCTTGTATGCGGCATCGCATATTTACTAATATTTCCTAAAAGGTTATCAAGCACACGATACGTTTTCTCTCCATCAAGAAGGCACATCGCACTTTCTAGATCAGCACTTTTGATCACCTTTAAATCTTTTGTTTCCAGCTTTTCTTCATTTTCGACGATTGCCTGATTTAACAGTGATAATAGATCAAGGGAAGTTGTATGAAGCGTAACATTACCTGAATTCACTTTAGAGACCTCAAAAAGATCTTCGATCAATGATGATAAACGATTGGTGTAATTTTCAATTTGGGTCGTGTATTCCTGCATGTCTTCTTTTGTTTTGGCATCCTTTAAAAGAATGACATAGTTTTTAATGCATGTTAATGGGGTTTTCAAATCATGGGAAACATTAGAGATCAGTTCTGTCTTCATGGTGGTGGACTTTACTTCTTCTTGAACCGCTGCCTCAAAGCCATCTTTCACATGATTCATTTCATCACGCAGGCTGTTAAAGACACCAAGATCTTCATGGACTTCACTAAAGTTCCCATTTGACAAATCTTTGGCCTGATCGACAAGCACTTCATATTGAGACTTCATTTGATACACTTTTTTTGAATAAAAATGAAGCAGATAGAAAAAATAAAAGACGATGACCACAAGATAGAGGATTATGAAGTAGAACGGACTTGGATTGAATACGACATAGATCACTAAAGTCAAACCAACTAACCATATTGTCTGGATCAATAGTGTCTTACCTAAGGCTTTTACATAATGATCATCAAAGAGCTCGTTCATGTAGATCTCTGTCCTCTTACTAAATCTGATAAAGGCACCAATAAATGTATGATCCTGAAAATACGTATGGATATTCATAATGATATATTTGATGCCAAAGACTGATAGTGAGATCAAGAAATAATTGAGCAGCATGGCAAAGAAGACCATCAATAAGCTCATATTGGTTCCTGGCATTTGCATATTAAAAGCCCAGAGATCGATCATCTGATCACTGCTCACTTCAAACAGATTCGCATTGATCTGATAAAAGAGTCCAAATCCTAAAGCAAGCCCCATCATGATCAGAAATACATTCATGATCAAATACCAGTGTTTGATACTTGAAAATGGTTCTATATTTTCGATGATGTTCATTGGCACAAATAACATAAAGAACAATAAGATGACCGACGCCAGGAAAACAACAGCCGTCACATCACGAATCGTACGGCTGTACTGACCTAAGATTTCTCGCATATAGGTCGTCGTCAAAGTCTGTGGGACCTGCATGGTGATCATCATATTCTTTGGTGGGTTGATCTTCACTATACCTGAATCGATGGCTTTTTCTAATTTTTCCCTTTTTTCATACGAAATTTCGGAATTGTACCCTGTTGAAGTAAACAGATTCACAAAACTGCTGTCAAATGTCTTATAAAGATTGGCATTCGTCCCAGAAACCTGTCCCTTTTTATAGGTCAGCGTCAGATCTAAGCTTTTCTTTTTAAAACGTTTTCCATGCTCGTCTACAATTCCTGATTTTTTTGTCTTAATTGCATAATAAAAGTCACTGCAATGACGAAGCTTCACCGTATAGTCATACATGATCCGATTCATGGTCTCATTGTATTGTTCTTTTTGTTTCTTCTTGACACCTTTCTGAAAGGACAAATACGAATAGTGCGGATCCGTCTGCTTCGCCTCATAGAGAATAAGATGTCCAATATTATTTCTCAGATTGCTTTCAGATAAGTCGATCTTTTTGACAGTGTTTGCACTCCACACAAAGACGCAGGATGTGATCACACTCATGACAATAAGCATGCATACATAGACTACAATTACGATTCTTTTCTTCATTTTCATCACCTACATTTTTTCAATCTTGTAACCAATCCCCCAGACCACTTTTAAATACTCTGGCTTTCTAGGATTGACTTCAATTTTTTCTCTTAATTTTCTGACATGGACCATGATGGTCTCGGTATTGACAGCTGCTTCCTTCCAGACCAATTCATAGATTTCAGAAGCACTATAGATTCTGCCAGGACTTTCCATGAGTAACTTCAGAATATCAAATTCCTTCTTGGTCAGTCTTGTCGTTTTGCCATTGACAGTCACTTCATGGCTGTAGAGATCCAAGCTTAAATCTCCGACAGTAAGTTTTGATGGATCTTCTTGCCCGCCATTCTTTAATTCAATGATCTGCTCATAGCGTCTCAGCTGTGCCTTCACTCTTGCCATCAGTTCCATCGGTTCAAATGGTTTTGTGACATAATCATCCGCCCCTAAATTGAGACCAGTAATCTTATCAAGATCTTCTGATTTGGCCGTTAAGAAGATCACCGGAAAATCATAAGACTCTCTTAGTAAACTCACAAAGGTAATCCCATCCATGACCGGCATCATAATATCGACGATTGCTAAATGAATCGTTTCATCAAGCTTTTCTAAGGCTTCTTTCCCATTTTCCGCTTCTATAACTTCATAACCAGCATTCTTTAAAAAGATCTTCAATGTCGCACGAATGCCTTTTTCATCTTCGACAACTAATACTTTATGGTTCATAATCTTCCTCCCTCAACTGTATTGTAGAAAAGAATCTTTAAATAATTGCAATTGTATTTCTTAAATAATTCTAAATTTTTTTTGTGAAATCATTATAACGCATACGATAAAAAGTTTATATAATCTAAAAAAGCCATGATATGCTTTGATTGGTTCTTTCATGACTGATCTTAAAAAGATACAAAAAAGGCCAAAGCATGACGATCAGCTGCTCATGCTTTGGCTTAATGAAAGTGAATGTTCTATTTTTAGAGAGATATAAAATTATTTTTGATACTTGTCTTTATAAAGATCAATGATTTCCTGCGCTAAGATCTTCATAGATTCACAAGTGGCCATCTGATCTTCGGCATGGATCAATAATAATGAGACCTGCTGCTTCTCGCCACCGGCTTCCTTAGAGATCAGATCCATGTGTACTTTATGAGCTGAGACAAAGATATCTTCAGCATCTTTCATTGACTGATCAGCTTGATCAAAATCACCTGCTTTAGCTTGCTGGATGGCTTCAATATACATTGATTTTGCCGTACCGCTATAAGAGATGATCTGAAAGCATACTTCTTCTAATCCTTGCATATTATTCCCCCATCATCTTTAAAGCTGTCTTTAAGACTTTCTTACCATTCATCATGCCATAATCCTGCATACTAATGGCATCGACTGGTAAACCATTGGCCATGGCTTTCACGTTCTTTAATTCATAGCGGATCTGTGGGCCAAGTAAGATACAATCATAGTTGGCAAGATCCTTTTTTGCTTCTGATAATGGTTTTGCTTCAATTGAGACATCAATCTTAGAAGCTTCTGCTTCTTTCTGCATTTTCTTGACAAGCATACTTGTCGACATACCAGCGTTACATACGAGTAAAATGTGTTTCATTTATGGTTCCTCCTTATTCTTCTGTACTTTCTGCGGCCTGTTTAGCCATAACTCTATCGTTGATCTTTACGAATGGCATATAAATAAGCACCCCTAATACTAAGATGATGGCCTGTACAACAACGGCTTTCCAGTCACCGGCTGTGGCAAAGAATGCACTTAAGAAAACTGGTGTTGTCCAAGGTGTCTGTACAACACATGGGCTGATAATACCTGCTGCTGTAGCAGCATAGCTGATGATGATGCCTAGTGTTGGCACTAAGATAAATGGAATGATCATCGCAATGTTATAAACGATTGGATAACCAAAGATGACTGGTTCATTGATATTGAAGATGCCAGGGGCAACAGATAATTTTGCAACTGACTTTGAAGCTTTGTTTCTTGAAACGATGAATGTTGCAATTAATAAGCATAACGTACAACCAGAACCACCCAGTAATGCGAATGTTTGAATCTGTGAGACATTAATGATGTTTGGAATGGCTTTACCAGCCTGATAGGCGGCAATGTTCTGAGTCATGTTAATGATTAATAAAGGTTCCAAGATTGAACTGTAGATGACTGACTGATGAATACCAAAGAACCAAAGTAAGTTCCCTAATGCATAAAGAATCAAGCATCCTGGTAAACTTGTACCGATATGACGTAATGGTTCCTGAATAAATGTTGTAATTAAAGTAATTAAGTTTAATCCTGTTAAGTTGAATAATAAAGCACTTAAGATCCCGAATCCGCTCATGACGATCAAGACTGGAATTAAGACGTTGAATGATTCACCAACTGCTGGAGGAATTTCATCGCCTAAGTTGATCTTTAACTTATCAATATTTGATAATTTGATGAAGCATTCCGTAGCTACTAGACCAATAATGATCCCGGCGAACATAGCACCTGTCCCGATATTAGAAAATGGTAAGATGCCAGCTGCTTCAACGGTTTTATTGGCAACTGTTGTGATCTTTGATGAGTTAGGCATCATGACAACTAAAGTTGCTAAAGAAACGATGGCGGCAGCTAATGGGTTTTCAAAATCACGGTTGACAGCTAAGTGATAACCAATCAATGCGGCAATGGCTAAACCGGAAATATTTAAAGTCCCGTTGATGACAACTGTGCCCCAGTACTGCACAGATGTTAAAGTGGCACCCTTAAAGATCCAAGTAAAAACAGTATTGTTCAGTAAAACGGCAAGACCAGCTAAGATGTAAAGTGGCATTAATGTGGCAAATGCGTCTCGTAATGAGCGAAGATGGATCTCACTACCAAATTTAGCGGCAAAAGCAGTGAAACCATCAATAAACTTTTGTTTCTTTGTTTCTTCCATATTATTTTCCTCTTCTCATGTGTAATTTTCCCTTATTTGATTTCAATGTCTAAATCATAAGTGTATCCGTTGTGATCGGATAATTCTTTAAACCAGTAACCACTCTTTTTAATGGTTCTTTCTTGTGTCTTTAGGTCAAGTGAGATAAAACCGTAACGGTTCTTGTAGGCATTCGCCCAGCTCCAGCAGTCGATCGATGTCCAGGCATGATAGCCAAAGCAGTTAGCTCCTTCATCGATGGCCTTTTTGAGGTAGGCTAGATGTTCCTTATAGAAATCGATGCGGTAGTCATCGATGATCATCCCTGATTCATCTTTAAACTTTTCTTCATTTTCGACCCCCATCCCATTTTCTGAGATGTACCATTTGATATTTCCATAATTCTCCTGGATATTTTTGGCGATATCATAGATGGCTTTTGGATAGATCTCCCAACCACGATAAGGATTCATACGACATTCTGGCCATTGCCATTCTTCGAAATACCAGTCTGGCATCCAGTCCTTGTACGCTCTTTCTTCCGGCGCCTTGACTCTTTTTGGATGGTAGTAATTCACGCCTAAGTAATCCACATGATTGTTTCTAATGATGTCTAACTCTTCTTCTGTTGATTCCCATAACACGCCGTCCTTTTTAAGTGTATCCACTAAAAGCTGTGGGAATGTGCCTTTAATGGCGGGATCTAAGAAGCTGTTATTAAACATCGCCTCAGTAAAGCGACTGGCTTCTAAATCTTTTGGATCCTGGCTTCTTGGGTAAGCCGGAGTCAGATTTAGGATGATACCGATCTCTCCACCAAGGTGCATGTCATGATAAAGCTGGATCACTTTGGCACTTGCTAAATTGATGTTATAAAGTGCCTGGATCCCTTCCGTACCATGACCTTTCTTCTTCGGATAATGGAAACCATAGAAGTAACCACCTTCGATGATGACCATTGGTTCATTAAATGTAGTCCAGTAAGCAACGTCGTGACCAAATTCTTCAAAGCAGGCTTTGGCAAACTTCACAAATAGGTCAACAACCTTTTTGTTATGCCAGCCGCCATACTTCTGCATGAGTTCGATTGGCAGGTCGAAATGATGCAGATTAAGAATGAGCTTGATATCGAGTTCCTTACATTTTTGGATCACATGCTTGTAAAAAGCAACGCCCTGAGGATCAACTTCCCCAGTTTCGAAATCCTTGATCATACGTGTCCATTGAATTGATGTTCTAAAAGAGTTAAATCCAATACTCTTTAACATCTCGAGATCTTCATCAACGTGATGATAGAAATCGCTGGCAGTTTCAGGACCGACCTGATCAAAGAAATCTTCAGGACTCACTGTATGCCAGTAGTCCATGATATTTAGATGTTTCTTTTCAAATGTCCCTTCACTCTGTGGACCGCTTGTGGCTGCACCCCACCAGAAGTTTTTCGGGAACGTTATGAATTGATTCATTCCAATAATCTCTCCTTCCTTTGACAAGTCCTAGTATAGACTAGTTATCTCTTCTTGTCTAGACTAAAATGAACATTTGTCTTTATTTTTTATATTTTTGTATATACATTTAGAAAATAAAACAAAAATATAAGATTTCATGTATAGACTTTAGTTGAAAATCACGTTACTATTAGGAAAAAGGAGGCAGAACATCTATGGCGTCTAAATACATGGAAATCTATAAGGATCTGAAATCTCAGATTGAAACTGGGGTTCTTAAACCTGGCGAAAAGATCAAAAGTGAAGTTGATCTCTGTAAAGAGTATGACTGTTCACGTATGACCATTCGTAATGCGCTAGATATATTAAGTGAAGAAGGATATGTTTTTCGTAAGAAAAAAGTGGGCACATTTGTCTTAAATCATGTCCACTCTCACAATCGTACGATCATCTCTGAACGAGAATTATCTGGCTTAACACGTTCTGCTAAAAACGTTACTTCTAAAGTGATTAAGTTTGAAGTGAACTTTGTCGATCAAAATGTCGCTTTGCACTTAAATATGAAGAAAAGTGATCCTGTCCTCTATATTTATCGTTTAAGATATGTCAATGGTGAACCGGTTATTCTTGAACATACCTATTTAAATCCAAGAGTCATTCCTGGTGTCACCCTTGATGTTGCAGAACATTCTGTTTACCGTTATATCGAAGAAACATTAGGCTTACGTATTGCCTCTGCCAAGAAAGTCACAACTGCTCAGCCAAGCAATGAGGATGATCATAAGTATTTACATTTAAAAGATACTGAACCTGTTCTGATGATCGAACAGGTCGCATATCTAGATGATGGGACACCATTTGAATATTCATTAGCTCGTCATCATTATGATAAGTTTGAAATGACGATGTATTCATTACGTCGTAAGGAAATGTCTCATAAGTGATTGAAAGGCCGTGAAGTTTTTAGAACTCACGGCTTTTCTTTGTTTCCCCTTCTATTCTTGATATGATTATATCCGAAGCGCCCCTACAAGCTTCTTAGGAAAAGCAAAAAGGCCGATACGCTTGCATCGGTCTTTCATCATCAATTATTTCACTTTTAAATTATACTTATAATCGTATCCTTCGCCACCGCTTAATTCTAAATAATAAGTGCCGGCTTTAAGTGTATAGGTCTTCTTGACTGTTTTTACTTTCTTTGAGTCTGAATCAAAAAACTTAAAGGAAGAATTCTTTTTCACACCTTTTTTCGTATAAAGACGAGCGTTTACAACATCGCTCTTAACTGATACTGTCACTTTCTTCTTTTTCTTTAGTGTGAATTTATAGTAATCATAAACATCTGTCTTAAAATGAACAGCGCCCTTATAAGTCTTGCCAAGCTTTAAAGCAGAAGCGTTCTGATACGTATCATTATTTTTCGTCGTTGTTTCTTTGGCAGTCTCCGCAAATGGTTTGGCAGTAGCTTTAAAAGCATAAGCACCAGCTTTCGCCTGAGTATAAATGATGTAGTTTGTACCACCTTTGATATAGTAACGACTGACATTCTTCGTCGCATCTAACTGTCCATCTAGATCTGTGTCTAAGGAGTTATCATTGATTCCCATGAGGGCTTTTAATGACTTCTTTGTCGAGCTCTTAAGCGTCATCTGAACAGATTTCTTATTCGTATATTTAAAGACTTTATAGTCCTTCGCATTCATTGTTCCTTTATACGTCTTACCAGACTTTAATGTTGGTAAGGTATTTAAATCTGTCGTTTGAATCGTCACTTCATCAGTTTTCGCATTTGTGTAAGATGAGAAATAATAAACACCAGCTGGTAAAATAGCAGCGGATTTGGCATTCATCCCATTGATGCTATAACTCATCTGATCCTTCGCATCTTTGTAGACAGAAATGCCAGAACCTTCTTTTGTTTGATCGGCATTCTTCATGTTAAAGACCACAAACGAAGGCGTTGCTAAGGTGAACTTATGAATTCTCCACTCCCATTGTGCTTCGCCCAATGGAAGTGGTATCTCTGCCACGCCATGTAGCGTAAGACGACAACGGTCG
>ONFH01000264.1 GCA_900317015.1 uncultured Erysipelotrichaceae bacterium
AACAATTCTGCATTATCTTTAAAGGTCGTATAGTGGACATCTTCATGATGCAGGAACTCTCTGATCTGATGCTTACGTAATAATTCTGGTAAAACGACAACTTTCTTATTCTTCGCATCATATTTCATACGCTGGGAGACGATCCCGACTAAGACATCTTCTAAATCGGTATCACTCACCCCTAAGTTCAACATTCTTTTAATGACTAATGGAGCTGTAGAAGCATGGATCGTTGATAAGACTAAATGACCTGTTAACGCACAGGTAATGGCTAACTTAGCGGTCTTAGAATCACGGATCTCACCGATCATAATGACATCAGGATCATGTCTTAAGATCTGCTTCAATGAAGAATGATAATCAATACCTAATTCTTCATGCATTTCGATCTGTAAACAATGATCCTTGACCATTTCAATCGGGTCTTCTAAGGTCACGATATTACGTCCACCCATTTCAATGATGCGATCAAGGACGGAGTACAAAGTTGTACTTTTCCCAGAGCCAGTGGCGCCGGACACTAAAAAAAGCCCCTGTCTTTTCTTACAGATCTCACCTAAGAAATCTGTAAAGTCTTTGATCTCACTTAAATCCTGAATCGAGATCTCATCATGGTTGTTTAAGATACGAATGACGATACTTTCAAAATGCATGCCTGGTAAGAAGGAGACTCTTAAGAAGTACGTATGATCATTAAGCACATAGTGAAAGGATCCGGTCTGGGGCGTCATCTTATAATTCACATTGATGAATGAACGATATTTCATATAGTTCATCAGTTTGGCTCCTGTGTCATGATCTAAGGTTCGAAATGGAACAAGCTGACCATACTCTCTTAAAGCAATACTCAGCTGATCCTGCAGTTTAAAATGAATATCAGTGGCATTATGTTTTAAAGCTTCAAAAATAATATCTTCGAATAATTCATCCATACTGAAGACTTCCTTTCTCATAATTTTAGTTCTACTTAGTTAAACAACAAAAAAGGCGAAATCTTCGCACTTTTGAGTAAAAAAATTCAAAAAGTTTTCTAAATCCGTAATCATCACTTTCAAAAGCCTTCAACGACTTCTCTCATCATGGTATATCCGCCAATGAAATGGTGTAAAAATAAAGAGATCAACTTCCATCTAAACAATGAACATGATCGTATGAAACGTTGTGGAATGACTAAGCAAACCCACTTTTGCTTTGAACAATGAAAGGCTTTTCACATAATTTGGAAGATAATCTAATATTATATGAAAAAATGGTCACAAATTGGTCACATGGTTTATTGATGTGTGAAAGTCATTTTATAGAGAAATGTTAAGATAAAGGCGGAGAAAATAGATGTACCCGTTTAGTGTAGAATTAAGAGAATTGTTAGAAAAATAGAAAATGGCATTAGCCGTATACCAACTCCTTGATGAAAAAGTCGTCACAGTCTTAGTATCTGATGGCTTCTGTTAGCTTCGTCAAGATACGAGAGAACACCTTGTATCCGCCCTTGATCACAGTATGTTTGAAAGAGTGGATGAACTGGATGCTGTACTGCTGGTAAGGAATGATGAAAAGATATGGAAGGACCGCATGATAGCCGTAGCTGTCGCAGCGCAAAAGAGGGACCTCGATTTTTTCGTAGTCGGGCTTTCCGTCCGTGAACATGATGAGGTTCCTCTGGTATTTTTTCTCGCAGATGCTCAGCTTTCTGCGATGGCACTTCTTGTTTTTCTTATTTTTCTTTCTTGGCTTTCGCTTGTGCTCGCTGGTTTGTCTTTTTTCGGTGGCCATTAGGGATATGACCTTTCTGACATCGTCGATGTCTGCATCTAAAAGATTTTTTGACTTATTCCCAGAAGCCTCAAGAAAGAGCTTGAATGAAATGGTGTTTTCTTGTAACATGTTGTCGTTGGAGGAGAGCTTCAATTGAGGGTCCTAATCTCAAAGAGTTGAAGTTCTCTGCCTTCCTTTCGTATTTATTATTGGATAGTCAATATAATACGCTTTATCATTGAGTAATAAAAGCATTGATCAGCTGCACTCAGTCGTTCAATGCTTTTTTGTTTTTATTCAGCTTTTCGAATATCATGATCATGTCTCTTTTCACTCCCTGTTTATACTGGTGATCACAATCTGCGGTCTGACACCGCACATTCAGTCAACGTCTCAATTGTCACAATATTTTTTTCAGTCAGAATTCCGGATAAAATTATTTGCGGTTTTCTAAAGAAGTCTAAGCAGTATAATTTGCGGGACAACACCTAAGAAATCGACTTTCCGTTATGCTTCATTAAAATATTGTGTATGACGAATATCTTCTAAAAGGAACCCTTTTCTTTCTAAATCATTTATGCAGATTTCATAAGATTTAGGATCCATAAAGTAGGAACCAGCCATACGTTCCACCCCAGCGGCTTTAAAGTAGTCATACTGTTCTTTTGTATCGATGCCTAAGGCAAAGGTCTGACATGAGGCTTCATGATTGATCTGGATCCTTGACTGGGCTTCAATGAGGATCGACTTTACCGAAAGATCTAAGAGATCACGATCCAGGATGACACCACAGATGCCGTCTTGCTCAAGCAGTTTTGCTTTAAGACCTCGTAACGTGACCGTTTTAAGCCAGATTGTAAAGC
>ONFH01000263.1 GCA_900317015.1 uncultured Erysipelotrichaceae bacterium
TGAAGACAAGGCAAAAACTTATCCTGCAAGATTATCTGGTGGTCAGCAGCAGCGTGTTGCCATCGCTCGTGCTTTAGCAAGTGATCCAGAAATCTTGCTTTGTGATGAAGCAACAAGTGCCCTTGATCCAGCAACAACAACGCAGATCTTGGAATTATTAAAGAAGATCAATGAAGAAATGGGCATTACCATCGTAATCATCACTCATGCAATGAATGTCGTTTCTGATATTTGTAAGCATGTGGCCATCATGGAACATGGGGTTGTTCAAGAGCAAGGTCTTGTCTCCGAAGTCTTTGCTCATCCAAAGTCAGATGTAGGCAAACGATTAGTCTTAAAAGATGTCAAAGGTGAAGGCTTAGAGGAATTAAAGACATCACGTGTCTTCCGTATCACTTTTGATCATCAGAGTGCTTTTGAACCAATCATCGCTAATGCGATCCGTAAATTTGATTCACCAATCAATATCTTAGGGGCCACGACAAAGAACGTCAAAGGTCTTGCGGTCGGGGAAATGCTTGTCGGCCTACCGGCTGATCATGAAGCAGATTTCTTAAAATATTTTGCAGAACATCATCTAGGTGTTGAGGAGGTGTCAAACAATGGATAGTACGATGCTCAATGTTATATTAAATGGGATCGTTGAAACATTTGAAATGGTCATTGTCTCAACTGTCCTTGGTTATGTTTTAGGACTTCCTTTAGGAATCATTTTAACAGTGACTGATAAAAATGGTTTAAAACCAAATGCGGTTGTTTATAAGATCTTAGATGCCGTGACAAATATTTTAAGATCAGTGCCATTCTTGATCTTATTAGTTGTTATTATTCCATTTACAAAATTATTAGTTGGTAAGAGTTATGGTACTGCTGGGGCCATTGTTCCATTAACAATCTCAGCTTTCCCATTTATTGCCAGAATGGTAGAATCTTCCTTAAAAGAAGTTGATCCTGGTGTCATTGAAGCCGCTCAGTCAATGGGCGCTACGACCTGGCAGATCGTCAAGAACGTTTTACTTGTCGAAGCAAGAACATCTTTAATTACTGGTGCTACCATCGTCTTTGCGACAATCATTGGTTATTCCGCAATGGCTGGTGTTGTTGGGGCTGGCGGTCTTGGTGATATTGCCGTCCGTTATGGCTATTATCGAAGAGAAGAAGTGCCAATGTGGATCTCTGTCATCCTCTTAGTCATCTTAGTGGAAATTTTCCAGAACTTAGGGAACTTCATTGCTAAAAGAGTTGATAAAAAACAGTAAAAAAACATGTGGGAATGATTGAATCCCACATGTTTTTTCTTATGCTAGTACTTTTTTCATCATCATATGAGGCACACCTTCGTCATCATGTTCCTCACCGCATGCCACATAGCCATTTTTAGCATAAAAATCCATGGCTCTTACCTGCGCATCTAAATAGATTTCGTCGGTTTCTTCTTTTAAAGCCTCTTCTGCTAATTTCAGTAATTTAGATCCTAGATGAGCTCCACGATATTCATAAAGAACGGCAATACGTCCAATATAATAGTGATCATCTTTTTTATAGTAACGACATGTCGCTACCGGGTTATTCTGAGAATAAATGACGACATGTTTAGCCTGATCATCAATCTCATCAAACTCATTTTTAAATCCCTGTTCTTCCATGAAGACCATCTTTCTAATAAATCTTGCATCTGGATGCAGGAAATCATAGATCTGATTATCCATCTTCTTCACCTCAGAGGCTATTTTACCATATTAAGCGTTTTCTTTCATCATTTCCACGTGTTCGATCAATGATTCAACGGCATCTTTCATCTTAAGAATCTTACGTTCCATTAAAACATCTGATGCTAAACCATCTACTAATTGACATACTCCCACGGTTAAAGCCGTGGGCTTTCTCGTTTATTTTTTGTAATAATTAAACCGCCACCAGAGATATCAAGAACACCCCAGAATCTTGCCTTCCTAAGTTGTTTTCTTACCTGATATAATTGATCTAAAACTTTATTGTAGATATTTTTATTTGTAGTTAATTGATATGTATTCATAATTATTACCACCTTTCATTCGACAAAGCTATTGTAGATCATCTATTACTAAGTGTCGTTGCGGTAATATGACACAATCTAACAATTTCGTCACATTGAAAAACATCCCCGCTTATATGAGGATGTTGATCACACTATTTTACATTTGAGTAAGGTGCATAAATTTTCTTTTTATTTGATATTACATAAGCACGTACTTTAATATATTTCTTATTCGTCTTGATTGTGATGCTGGTCTTCTTGATCGTCTTAAGAGATTTAAAGCCTTCCTTCTTGTTATTTGAAAGAATAACATTTAAGTGTATCTTGATTGCATTCTTTATAGCCATGATAATTGAGTTTCAAAAATAAAAAGCTAAGATGCGTTACGAAACCTAGATCTCTTTGACACCATCTTGCTCTAGCTTAATCAGAAAGTGACAAGATAAATATCGATGAGGATCTTACTAAACTAGGGTTGAATGCTTGAAGATCTTCGCTTAGTGATATGAAATCCTAATAAATCTCTAATATGATAACCGTCCTATTTTTAATCACCTCATAATATGCCAAAAAGTGCCAAATGGCACTTTTTGACATACATTAATTTTGTAGCTCACTTATAAAACATCACAAGACGTAATCTGACTCTTCTTCATATTCATTAAGCATGTAAAGTACCATCAGCAGAAAGTGATTTTAAACCTTTCTCTGATACCCAGCCAGTCTTCTTTTGATAGGTGACTTGAACATAGAGTTTCTTATTCACAAATTTAAAAGCTTTAAAATTGACTACTTTTCTACGAGGTACAATCATCAGTTTTTTTGATTTTCCTGCTTTTTTATAAACTGTAAGGCTCTTCTTTAAACGCCCACTTACGCCTGCCTGGTAAATATTTCCTGATGGATAATTTGAGGCTTTCAGCTTTCCTGACTTCAGCTTTAAAACGATCGTACCATGGAAGTAGTTGGCTTCTTTATTAAAAACACATACATTCCATTTCACTGTTCCATCACCTAAAGCAGTAAGATCTTTACTTAACCCCGTAATACTTTCAATAGGATTCACCATATATCCTCTATGAGACACATCGTATTCCTTTTTAATTTTAGGAGATTTGATTTTCTGTAGCTCATTAAGCATAGGATCTACAGAAACAGTACCATGGTTGTAGGTAACATGGATTAGTTTCTGATATGTACCCACCCACAGTTCATCATATACTGCAAAAAACAAATCTTTTAATTTGTCTTTTGTATTAACATCAGTAACGATCACTTCTGCTTTCACAGCAGAATATTCCTGTGTGTAACTTTTTGAAAACACGTTTTGACCATTAATCTCTAAACCAACCGTTCTCGTATAAGTTTTGTACGTCAATCCTTCAATATCAGGATAAGGCACTTCATTAATAACTGGTTCAGAGGCGATGAATTTTATTTTTTCCTCGGCACCTGTTCCATCTAGTTGCATCGTTGTTTCTTTGTTTGCACTTAATGTTGTTGATGCTTTTTTGGCACTCACAGGCATGATTAATAAAACAGTGAGAAAAGCACACAATAATAACGAAATCACATATCTCTTCATAATTTTTCCTCCCTATATCTATATATTATTCTTTTCCCCTTCCATTATCAACAAGAAACAACGTGTTGTTAAAAAAATCTCTGTATTGCTTCATACTACTCCTAAAACGATGTTGCACTTTAAGAAAACTCATCGATTTGACACTTTATATGATTACTTTTTATGAGCTACGCTCAATATTGAAAACAAAAAAAAGTGCCCGAAGGCACTTGTTATTAACCTAAATAAGCTTCACGAACACGTGGGTTAGCCGCAACATCTTTTGCGTAACCAGAAACTGAGATATTACCTGTTTCAAGAACATAAGCTTTATCCGCAATCTGTAATGCTTTAGAGGCATTCTGTTCTACTAAGAGAACAGTCACACCTTCCTTGTTAACGGTTTTGATAATATCAAAGATTTCATTGACTAAGATTGGTGATAACCCCATTGAAGGTTCATCAAGTAATAACAGCTTTGGTTTACTCATAAGGGCACGCCCCATGGCTAACATCTGCTGTTCACCACCAGATAACGTTCCGGCTAGCTGTTTACGACGTTCTTTTAATCTTGGGAACAATTCATAA
>ONFH01000261.1 GCA_900317015.1 uncultured Erysipelotrichaceae bacterium
AGGAGAGCTGGATTTTTGAAGATCCAGCTTTTTTATAAAATTACTTAGTATGCTAAGTTTTATATTGCATTCTATCAAAGAAAGTGTAAAATACTTAGTGTGCTAAGTAATGGAGGTGATAAGATGAAAGTCAAGATGGTTGAAGATCCTTTAATGTCGGATCTGATGCATACACTAGCCCATGTGAAAGAAATGATGAATCAAAGATTTATGTGTGATACGAAAGATTTTAAGCTGAATCGTCAATCGGCTGAACTGCTTTATTTGATCGATCATACCAGCAAGAGTCAGAAGGAGATCGCTGAGATCTTATGTATTCGTGAAGCTACGCTTTCCGTGCGTATTAAGCGTCTTGAAAAAATAGGTTACTTAAGAAAAGAAGCCGACGAAAAAGATCGTCGCCGTTATCGTCTCTTTTTGACAGATAAGGCAAGGGATGAACTTGATGAAGGCATTCAGAAAGTCAATGAATTTTATGATGTATTGACGAAAGGTCTGACACAGGAAGACATTGAAAGTCTCTTGCGTGTTTATAAAAAAGTAGAAAAAAATTTAGAAGAAATGGAAGGATCGTAAGGGATGCTCAAATTATTTAAGTATTATAAACGCTACTGGCTCCTCTTTTTGATTGCCTTAGCCTGTATTTTTGGTCAGGCCCAATCAGAATTGGCCCTGCCAGATTACATGAGTGACATCGTTTCAAACGGGATCCAGGCTGGTGGCTTTAAAGATTCTGTCGCCGACGTCTTGTCGGTCACGACCTATGATCACTTATTAAGCGTATCAACATCGTCGCATAAAAAGACGATTCAAAAGAGCTATAAGCTCGTCAAGCATAAAGATCTTAGCAGTCAGCTCAAGAAGACATTTCCTAAAGCCGGTGATCTTTATGTCTTAAAAGACAATGTCGATCATGACAAACTCAATGATGCCATGATCAAAGGCATGTTGATCGTCAATGGCATGTCAGGAAACAATGTCTCAAAATCAATGGTCAAAAAACTGAGCAAGTCTGTGAGTACAGCGCAGTCAAAGATCAATGATGGTAAGAAAAGTTATAACAAAGGCAAGAAGAAATTTGATGATGGCAAGAAACAGTATCAAAAAGGCTTAGCCGCTTATCACAAGAACTATGCCAAATTTAAGAAGGGCATTACTTCTTACAATAAAGGCGTAGTGCAGTTAAATAAAGCCAAAGCCCAGTATCAAAAAGGGGTGGCCCAATTAAATAAAGGAAAAGCGCAATATCAGAAAGGTGTCGCGCAGTTCAATAAGGGCAAGGCGCAGTACCAGAAAGGTGTCGCCCAGTTAAACAAAGGGAAAGCACAATATCAAAAAGGTCTTGCTTCTTATAACAAAGGTCTAGCGCAATATCAGAGTGGTCTCAAACAGTATCAAAATGGCGTGAAGCAGTATAACAGCTTAAAGAGCGGTTATGAAAAGCTCTCGAAAGTTCAGAGCCAGTATGAGGCTTTAACAAAGCAGATCAATGCCACGACAGATCCAGCGGCTAAAGCGCAGTTAGAAGCACAAGCGAATCAGTTAAAGGCCGCTTTAAGCTCTGAGCAAAGCAAGAAAGTCTTAGCAGCTAGGGCTTCACTTTCAACGATGAAGACAAAGTTAGACACTGCCAAAGCCAAATTAACATCAGCAAAAACCAAATTGGATCAGGCGAAAACAAAATTAGCTACGGCGAAAAAGAAACTCGACGTTGGTGAAGCGAAATTAGCGCCTGCAAAAAAGAAATTTGAGGTTGCAGAAGCAAAACTTGCCGCTGCCAAAAAGCAGATCACAACGGGTGAAGCCAAACTTGCCGCTGGGAAAAAGCAGCTTGATGCCGGTGAACAAAAACTAAAAACCGCAAAGGTCAAAATTGACCAGGGTAAGAAACAGTTTGCCACGGCCAAAACGAAACTTGACAAAGCCAAGAAAGGCATTGACAAGGGTGAAAAGAAATTAGCAGAGGCCAAAACAAAATTAGATGATGGACAGAAGAAAGTCGATGAAATGAAAAAAGCTTTAGATGACAAGAACTATTTCTATTTCATTGATCAGATGAGTACAAAACAGAAGAATAAGATGTTTAAGAACATCGATAAACAGATGAAGACGATGGGGACTTCAACCATGAACATTGCCGGTGGTCGTGCGGTGAAGTCAGAATTTAAAGCCTTAGGGGCTGATACCGATCAGATCCAGCATCAGTATATTATTACGGCTGGGATCAAGATGGTCATCATTGCGGCCTTAGGGGCTGTCGTGACGATTGCGGCTGCCTTCTTTGCATCAAAGATCGGTGCCGGTGTTGCTCGTGATCTTCGTTTAGCTTTATTTAAGAAAGTGGAATCGTTCTCACATCAGGAGATGGATCATTTCTCAACCGCTTCTTTAATTACCAGAAGTACGAATGATATTACCCAGATCCAGACGGTTCTCGTTCTCATTGTACGTTTAGTCTTCTATGCACCGATCTTAGGTATTGGAGCTTTACTTCATGCTTTAGAATCGAGTGTTTCGATGACTTGGACGATTGCGGCCGTCATCGTTGTGATCATGGGCATCATGCTGGTGATCTTTGCGGTGGCAATGCCTAAGTTTAAGATCATGCAGACCTTGATCGATAAGCTGAACTTATCCATGCGTGAAAACTTAAATGGTGTTTTAGTCATTCGTGCCTTCGGTAATGAAAAAGAAAGTGAAAGACGTTTTGATGATTCCAATAAGAACTTAACGAAAGTCAACTTATTCGTCAATCGTGTCATCGTTTCTTTGATTCCAATTATGATGTTCATCATGAATGGCTTCTCATTATTGATCGTCTACACGGGGGCCCATCAGATCGATAAAGGCAACATTCAGATTGGTGAAATGATGGCCTTCTTACAGTATGGTATGATGATCATCATGGCCTTCTTAATGATTGCAATGATTGCCATGTTCTTACCACGTGCCAGCGTGTCAGCGGTTCGTATTGCAGAAGTCTTAAATACCGAACCAGCCATCAAAGATGATGAGAATCCACAAGACTTTGATGATTTACAGCGTGGTCGTGTCGTCTTCGATGATGTCACATTTACTTATCCAGGCAGTGGTTCACCAGCCCTTGAACATATCAGCTTCACGGCTGAACCAGGCAAGACAACAGCCTTCATTGGTTCAACTGGGTCAGGGAAGTCAACACTGATCAACCTAATTCCAAGATTCTATGATGTCACAGAAGGATCTGTCTCAGTCTCTGGTGTCGATGTCCGTCATGCGGATCTCTTTAAGTTAAGAGAAGAAGTCGGGATGGTGCCACAGAAAGGATTACTGTTCTCGGGAACTGTGAAGTCAAATGTCGCATATGGTGCCAAAGAAGTGTCTGATGAAGATGTCGAAATAGCCATCGATGTGTCGCAGTCAAGAGAATTTGTCGATAAGCTTCCAGAAGGAGAAGATTCACCGATCGCTCAAGGCGGGACGAACGTTTCCGGCGGTCAGCGTCAGCGTTTAGCCATCGCTCGTGCGCTTGCAAAACGTTCTCATATCTTAGTTTTTGATGATTCCTTTAGTGCCTTAGACTTCAAGACGGATGCAAAATTACGTCATGAGTTAAAGAAGATGAGTGACAAGGATCAAAGTACTGTTCTGATCGTTGGTCAGCGTATTGCATCCATCATGGATGCGGATCAGATCATCGTTTTAGATGAAGGACGCATCGTTGGTAAAGGCACGCATAAAGAATTGATGGAAACATGTGAAGTGTATAAGGAAATTGCTTATTCACAGTTATCAAAGGAGGAGTTAGACAATGAGTGATACAAGAAAACGTCGTCGTGGTGGACCTGGCGGTCGTCGTGCTGATCCAACCGATAAAGCAAAAGACTTTAAAGGGACGTTTAAAAAGCTCTTTCTCTACTTACGTCCTTATTATGTCCAGTTAGTGATCGTCGTGATCTTTGCGGTCGGTTCAACCATCTTCTCGATTGCCGGACCAAAGGTACTCGCCAAGGCCACGGATAAACTGACCGCTGGGATTCTTGCAAAAGTTAGAAATACAGGTGGCATCGACTTTGCTTATATTAACCGCATTTTGATCATCCTTGTGGTGATGTACATTATTTCATCCGTTTTCAACTATATCCAGGGCTATCTGACATCTGGTATTTCACAGAAAGTCGCTTATGGCTTACGTAAGGATATTTCCGAAAAGATGGATCGTTTGCCTTTAAGTTATTTTGACCGTCATTCCAGCGGGGACATCCTTTCGAGAGTGACGAATGATATTGATACGATTGCGCAGTCTTTGAACCAATCCATGTCACAGATGATCACTTCAATCGTGCAGATCGTTGGGATCCTGATCATGATGCTTTCGATTTCATGGCAGATGACATTGATCGCCATCTGTATCTTACCAGTGACTGGTTTGATCCTCTCATTTATCATGGGACGTTCACAGAAATACTATGTCAAGCAGCAGGCTTCTCTTGGTGATGTCGATGGTCATATTGAAGAAATGTATGGTGGTCATCAGGTCGTCAAAGCCTTCAATGGTGAACAGGAATCCATTGAAACATTCACAAAGTATAATGATGATCTCTATACATCCGGCTGGCGTTCTCAGTTCTTTGGTTCATTGATGCAGCCGATCTCACAGCTGATCGGGAACTTTGGTTATGTCGCCGTTTGTATCGTTGGTGGGTTCTTAGCCACTGGCGGCAGTATCACGATCGGTGATATTCAGGCCTTCATTCAGTACGTACGTACGTTCAACCAGCCAATCGCTCAGGCAGCGCAGATCATGAACATGTTGCAGAGTACGATGGCGGCAAGTGAACGTGTCTTTGAATTCTTAGAAGCTGAAGAAATGGTCGAAGAACATCCAACTGTAACTCGTGAACAGGTCGATGCGATGAAAGGGTCCATTACCTTCGATCATGTAAGATTTGGTTATAATCCAGATAAGATCATCATCAATGACTTTAATTTACATGTCCATGCCGGGCAGAAGGTGGCCATCGTTGGTCCAACGGGTGCCGGGAAAACGACAATTATTAAGTTATTGATGCGATTCTATGAATTAAACAGCGGTTCGATCTTAATGAACGGTGTTGATATTACGGATATGAAACGTAGTGACTTACGTGCCCAGTTTGGGATGGTCCTTCAGGATACCTGGTTATTTAATGGGACGATCAAAGACAACTTACGTTATGGTAGCTTAGATGCTACGGATGAAGAAATCGAAGAGGCATGTAAGAATGCCTATGCGGACCACTTTATTGAACAGATGCCGGATGGCTATGATACGATGATCAACGAAGATTCCGATAATATCTCTGCAGGTCAGAAACAGTTATTAACGATCGCCCGTGCATTCGTGAAGGATCCAAAGATCCTGATTCTTGATGAAGCGACATCATCCGTTGATACCCGTACCGAATTACTGATTCAGAACGGGATGGATAAACTGATGGAAGGACGTACGTCATTCGTCATTGCCCATCGTTTATCAACGATTCGTGATGCCAATACGATCATCGTCTTAAAAGATGGTGACATCGTAGAAATTGGTAACCATGACAGCCTCTTAAAGGCTAATGGTTTCTATGCCGATCTCTATCGTTCACAGTTTGAACGTTCAGATGCATAATATTATGAAGATGGTGCTTAATTGCATCATCTTTTTTTATGAATTCTATTTCATTGGTAACTTTGTCTTTAAAAGTTCATAATAGAAGTGAAAGAAAAACATTAAAGGAAGTGTAGTGAATGTTTTGCAAGAAATGTGGAAGTAAGATTCCGGATTCATCGAAATTCTGCCCTGAATGCGGTGCAGATGTGAAAGATATGATCAAAAAAGAAAGCGTGATAGAGAAAACGGGCGGTTCAGCTGGCAAAGCTGTCAAAGGCTTCTTCAATAAAGTCGGCAGTTCAGTCAAAGGCATCACTTTGATGCAGCAGGCCGATACAGCTTTCCAGGAAGAACAGTATGAACAGGCCTATAAGACCTATTTGGAAGCATCCAAGTTAGGAAATGGTGAGGCGATGGATCGCCTTGGCCAAATGTATGAAAAAGGACTTTTTGTGGACAAGGATCTTGAGCAGGCGGAAGACTGGTATTACCAGGGGGCCAATAAAGGCAGCGGGGAGGCCATCATTCATTTAGGGGACCTCTACAGCTCTGAAGAACGTTATGATTTAGCTTTTCGTTATTATACGAATGTTCCGTTCTTAAAAAAGGACGAAGTCGCTTATAAGATCGGTGAATTTTATCGCTTAGGTAAAGGTGTGGACAAAGACCTTGATCAGGCCATCAAATATCTTACGAAAGCCAGTGAAAACGTCGATGATCGTGACGGCAATAGTCGTTATCATCTGGCTTTGGCCTATAAGGAAAAGGATATGGAGAAGGAAGCGTACGATGCCTTTAAAGAAGCCGCTGGTCAGGGACATGTGGAATCCATGCGCCAGATCGGTCTGATGTTTGAAAATGGCTTCATTGGGGCACCTGATCTTTATTCTGCTTATTTCTATTATCAAAAAGCGAAGGATCATGGCTATGAGAAAGTTGATCAGGATTATGACCGTATTATTGAAAAGATGGTCACATCGGATGTTGCGGAAGAGCGGATCTTATCCAAAGCTATCAAAGGGAATCCTGAGTCACAGTATGAATTAGGAAAACTTTATGAAAATGGTATCCATTTCTTAGAAAATGAGGACAAAGCCTGGCAATGGTATGAAAAAGCCGCTGAAGGCCATGATGGCAAGGCTTTGATCAAGCTCGGTTTCCGTGCTTTATCAAAAGAAGATCTCGATGAAGCAAAGGATGATTTTCAAAAAGCCAATGAAGCGGGTGATGCCTGTGGTCTGATGATCCTTAATCGTATGAATGAAAATAAAGAACAGATCAAGCAGGGACACTTTGTGATGGCTGGTGAGACGATCAACGTCGATCCTGGCTTAAAAGATTATGCCCATTTATGTGGCGACTATTTACAGCTGGCTTATGCCTGTCTCAAGAACTTCAGTGCGTTTATTGATGGGACATCCTCTAAGGAGAAGATCTTAGACTATGTCACAAAAGAAAGTGAGAACATTTTGCATGAACTTGTGAAAAAGTCGATCGGAATTCTTGAAGACCATGAGATCTCAATGATTCCCGAAGACTTCAAGAAAGAGGCTGGGGAAGGTCTTAACTACAGTCAGTATCTCAAACCATTTGAAGAGGAAAAGACGACAGATGTTCAAAAATCAGAATCTTCATTGACGAGATCCATAAAAGGCGCTTGGAAAGCATCTGTGGATACGGGTACGAATCTCATCCGTTCCCTTGGGGATGCAAACAAAGAATATGATGATGTACGCACCAAGGATTATCTCACATTAGTAAGTGAACCTTACGGCACGTTAAAGCTTGGCATCTTTGAATGCATTATGAATGGCTTTGATACATGTGCAAGGATCTTATCCAAACATGCTCAGTTGCATACCAATTTTACGCGTAATGAACAGGAAGCCATTCGTTTGTATAAAGAAGCAATGAATGATGAAGATCCTAAAAAGGAGCTTTTATTCAAGGCC
>ONFH01000260.1 GCA_900317015.1 uncultured Erysipelotrichaceae bacterium
ATAATAACATATTGCTTGATTAATCGCAATAAAATCTTATCAGACTACCTTTTCCTAGTATAAAGATCATAGGAAGCTTATTTTGATCATCTCTCTTCCTCCACTATTATTTTATACTGATTAGGCGTTTATTTGATAGAATTTTCATTCTCTTTTCGTAAATAATACATAATTTTAAGAAAGAATGTTTCACGTGAAACTTTTTCGTCAAATATTCTTTAAAAGCATCATTTCATTTTAAACCTTATAATTTTCTTCAAAAAATACAAAAAAAGAAGAGGTCTCCCTCCTCTACTCGACCATATTTTCCGTATCTAATGCGACAACTGAAATACGATTATCTTTATTGATCATCGTCACTACAACAGTTACGCCATTAGCCTTTAAAATAGGATTACGTTTATTGAATTCTAAAGTCATCGTAACATCATAATATTTGTAATCTTCAAGACCACTGAGTTCAAAGTCTGAACGTTTTGCTTCATTAATAACATAAGATGTAACTCTAATATCATTTTCTTGATTCTGAATCAGTGTATCAACAGTTTTATAATAAGATGACTGAGCATACGTTTTAAATGCAGATAAACGAGATTTATAGAAATAATTCGTCCCGCCAATCTGATTCTTATCTTTATTCGAAAGCGTATAATAATCAGCTGCAAAATAAGCTGCAATATAACGTCCTAACGTTAATGTCACATTATTTTTATTCTTGTTAATATTCTTATAGATTTGTTTTTCAAGTGCTGTAGGATCAGAAACTTCTTTATAAACTGTAACTTGTCTTCTTGGTGGCTGATTCTTTCTTTGCTTATAGTAATAATAACCAGTGCCTCCACCTACAATAACAGCAACAGCTAACAGCACAATTGCAATTCTTTTGGTATGCTTCTTAATGAACCTTTTATAAGGTCCAGATTCTTTAATTTTTGGTAATTTATCGCTTCGTACAAAAATATTAATAATTGTCAGGACTGGTTTATACTTTCTTGAGATCATATCTGTCAGCTCAATGAATAATTCAAAGAGGAACAAGAAAATCAAGAATAAAGCAAGTGCTCTTAAAGGATGACGTTCTGATAAAAATGAGATGACTGAGAAAAATGCAGTCACTGCATATAAGATCAAAACGCTCTTTGTCTGTCCTAGATTTAAACGAATCATTAGCTGATGATGTAGATGGCCACGGTCTGCTTCATCAATATGCTTATGATTAACTTTACGTCTGACAATCGCAATCAAGGTATCAGCCATTGGTACTGTTAAGACCACGATTGGTGCTGATAATGTAAAGAATGTAGATGTCTTGTAGCCATAACCAAGTAATGAGATGACTGAGATCATAAAGCCAATAAATAGAGCTCCACAGTCGCCCATGAAGATCTTGGCTGGATGAAAGTTATAAACTAAGAATCCGCCAATCGCTCCCGCTAAGATAACTGACAATGAAGCAATATCGTTTCGTGACCCTTGGATGGATGATGCGGCAATCGTAAAGAGTACGATCATTGAAATACCCGCACAAAGGCCATCAAGACCATCTATTAAATTGATTGCATTTGTAATTCCTATGATCCAAAAAATGGTGATGATAATTGCAATCACATATGAGATGTTTGTTGGAATCAAAGGAATCGTGAAGTCTTTTAAGGAAATACCACCAAAGAAAATAACAACTAAGGCCGCAATGATCTGTCCGGCTAATTTTGCTTTTGGTGGCAGATCATGTATATCATCATAGAAGCCCGTCAAGAAGATGATCAGTCCCCCTATTAACATAGAGTTGATCTGCGTATCTGTCTTCAAGAAGTAAGCAGCTGTCACAATGAAAGAGATGTAAATGGCATAGCCACCAGTTCTTGGTATGATTCCATGATGGACTGTTCTCTTATTTGTATGAGCAATAATTCCTAATTGCTTCGTCGCTTTTCCAACAAGCGGGACAAGCAATACTGAAATTAAAAACGCTACACCAAAAGAAAGAATGATACTCATATCCATTTCATTCTCTCCTTTTGAGGTTATTATATATTAAAACCGTTTAAATTTATAGTTGGAACTGACCTTTTAGCAAAGGATTAGACGATTTTTATATTTGTGCTAAAATGTATAATAAGAAGGTGATCTATATGCGAACACTTAAATATGCGATCCTTGGCCTGCTTAGCCAGAAAGAAATGACGGATCAGGAAATCAACGAAACGGTGAATGCCACGATCGGTTCTTTCTGGTCTACAAAGCATTGCCAAGTTTATCCCGAAATATCGAGATTGAAAAAAGAAGGACTCATAGAAGTTGATCATGAGAGCAATAAACTAACGGAAAAAGGTACAGCAGCTTTAGATAGCTGGCTCGCAAAAGACCAGGCTATCGATAATACTGCAAAAGATATATTTTCTTTGCGTATGTACTTTTCTGACCGCTTAGACGATGAACGTATACTTGAATTAATTCAGTCAC
Organism: uncultured Erysipelotrichaceae bacterium; assembly: GCA_900317015.1. GTDB lineage: Bacteria > Bacillota_I > Bacilli_A > Erysipelotrichales > Coprobacillaceae > Intestinibaculum. Next base: position 2,464 of record ONFH01000260.1, read on the forward strand.
AGCTGATCCAGCATACGGCTAAGCAAAAATATCTTGAAGTTCTTTTCAAACAGCGCTTTAAAAACCGTGAACCAGATCACGATGAACGTGGCTGGTATCTTATTTTAAAAGGCTGTATTGAACGAGAAGATTTCTACATTAACTGGTTAAGAGAATGTTCTGATTATATTAAAACTGATGATCTATAATCATTAGCAATCATAAGATGAGATCAAAGTTTAGAAAAGTTTGACCTCATCTTTTTGTTTTGAATAGAAGTCAACTGATTATAATTCTAACGCTTCTTTATAGGCACCCCAAATGGCTGTCATTAAATTTCCAGGCTTTATGGCATCACCTAATAAATGAACATGTTCAGATTTGATTTCATCATAAAGATTCTGATCACTTTGGTAGCCAACAGAGATAATGACTGTATCAGCCGGAATCTCTCTTATCACTTTTTGAACACCATTGAGAGAGAACTGACGTGCTCTTTCATTATAGTTAGGTGTATTCATAATCGTTTCTTCAACAATGGCTTTTCCATCCTGATAGCCTTTAATCGTTGTATTCTTGAGGACATTAATATGGTAGTAATCAATGATGTCTCTTAACATGTTATAGTTGGCAGCTGCTAGTCCTTCGACGTTAAGAATTGTCGGCATCGCTTCAACGATCGTTACACTATTTCCTTTAAGGGCTAGGTCATAAGCAATTTCACATCCTGTCAGACCGCCACCAACAACGACAATGTTCTGATCTTTGATGTTTTGATGAATCAAATAATCAACGGCATAACGAACATTTGGATCATCTAAGCCCTCTCCTGAAAGCTTTCTTTCATGAGCACCGGTTGCTACAAAAATTTCATCATAGTTTGCAGTGTCTTCCTTCGTGAATTCCGTATTGAGATGAACATTAACACTGGTATCCTGAATTTGCTTGTTATACCATTTTAATAACTTACGATCATTTTCCTTAAATGAGAATGAGGCAGCCGGTACAAATACACCACCAAGATGATCTTTCTTTTCAAAGAGATCAACATCATGACCACGTAAAGCACTGACTCTGGCAGCTTCCATACCAGCAATGCCACCACCTACAACTGCAACCTTTTTCTTCACAGGCGCTTTTTCAATATTGTATCGATCTTCGTTGGCACAGCGTGGGTTCAGTGCGCAACAAATATCTTTTGTGGCTTTCTTTTCATAATCAATTTGGAAAATTCTTGCTAAACAGCCAAAGTGACAAGAAATGCATGGGCGGATATCATCTTCATGGCCTTCTTTAAATTTATTGGCCATATCTGGATCTGCTAATAATGGACGACCCATTCCCATCATATCGATCTTGCCTTCAGCAATCGCTTGATCGGCAACATCAGGTTCATCGAAACGACCAGCACAGATGACTGGGATATTGACACACTTCTTGATTTCGGCAACATCTTTTAAATTACAATGCTTTGGCATATAGACCGGTGGGTGTGGCCAATACCAGGCATCATAACTGCCGTTATCACAATCGAGCATATCATAGCCAGCTTCTTCTAATTTTTTAGCAACGATACGACTTTCTTCTAAGTTACGACCAAATTCTTCTGCATCTTCACCAGGAAGAATTCCTCTATTGAAAGCTTTGGTCTTACTTTCAACACTATATCGAATAGATACAGGGAAATCCTCGCCACAAACTTCTTTGATTGCTTTGACGATTTCAGTTGGGAATCTTAAACGATTTTCTAATGAACCGCCATATTCATCCGTACGATGGTTATAGGCTGAAATCGTAAACTGATCAAGCAGATAACCTTCATGTACAGCATGGATCTCAACGCCGTCAATACCGGCATCTTTAGCCGCCTTGGCACCGATGGCAAACCATTTCACATATTGATGAATTTCTTTAACAGTCATTTCACGATTGTTTTGAGTGGGATCCCAAACATTTGGTAAAGCACTTGGGGCAGGATCTCCTGGATTGATTGATGATCTTCCAGATAAAGCGGAGATCTGGATAAAGACTTTTGAGCCATACTTATGAATTTGATCCGCAAGATATTTTTGATTTCTTACATAACTTTCTGGATCATTGACAATACTAGGTCCACTTCCTGGAATAAGAGGAACTAATCCGGTGATGATCAGTCCTGTTCCACCTTTGGCTCTTTCGACATAGTAATCGGCTCCCTCTTTCGTATAGCTGCCATCATGATTCATGAGACGTGGTGAGAAAACGCCCATTGGCATCAAAGCAATACGATTAGGAATCTCTACTTTTCCAATTTTCACTGGAGAAAATAGATGTTCATACTTCGACATAATATCACCTCTTTTCATTGTAATTAATTCAGTGAATTGATTGCAACAATAATGTTATCGCTATCAAAGCAACAAGTCAAATAAAAACGTATAACGCAGAGTTATACGTCAAGATGATAATATTGATAGACCATGGCAAGAGATTTCTTTTCTACCTCCATAAGGTCATAGTTTCCATTTCTCGTGCACCAATCATAAATGACACCACGACTTATTCTTAGTAATGAGTCAGTGACTTCTTTGCCAAAGCCAGGTTTGATCAATTCAATGTTTCTTCTGATTTCTGAATAGAGGTAACGATCTTCAGAAAAGAGATATGTGTTTTTCTTCTCCATCTGATTCTTAAACACAACGGTTGTAAGATGATGGCCTAATTCCAAGACTGTATCAATCTGGCCTTTCAGTAATAGATGTACTTTTTCAAATCCATCTTCCACTTTACTTTCTGAAACATAATTCTTTAGCCAGTCATCAAAGATGGAATAACCATAATCAATAATGGAATCTTTAGAATCAAAGTGGAAATAGATCAATCCAACTGAGACATTGGCAGCTTCTGCAATTTCACTGACTTTTACATCTTCAAATGGCTTCTCACTAAAAAGCTTCATAGCCGCATTGTATATATTCTTCTTTGTCTCCATTTTTTGAATCTGTCTCTGTGTCATGCATTCACCTTCTTTTTTCCGTAGTGATTATATATTTTCCTCCTTGTTTGATGCAATCCTTTTCATCATAAATACAATAATACAAAAATACTGCTGTACCTTATATACAACAGTTGAATTCATTGAGTCTCTTTCTAGAAAAGTTCTCTTAGTTTCGTGGCTGCTCCATCATCCTTAACATCGCCACAGATATCAGTTGCCAATGCTTTAATTTCATCTACTGCATTCCCCATCGCAATACCATGTTTAACGGCTTTGAACATTTCAACATCATTATGGCCATCACCAAAACAATATGAGTCTTCGACTGGAATATGTAAAGCATCTAATGTTTCTCTGATGCCTGTACCTTTTGTGACATCACTGCGTGAGACTTCTCCAACAAATGTCGAACCTTGATCAAGGAAGAAATAACCTTTCGTTAATTCTTGTAAATCTGGAATCTCTTCTGGACCTTTATAATATACTTCAATTTTTACACACTTTTTAAGAACTTCATCCATATCAAATTCACGGATAAATTCATGTGTATCAATATTACAAGTTCCATAAAAATTATACAGGTAATCAAAACCGTCTTTGAGATAGGTACCATCAGGTGTTGCAATAATATATTCAAATCCTCGTTTATCAAAGTATTGAATAAATTCTTTCATCTTATCAGCATCTAAATAATGCACGCTTAAGTTTTTATTCTTATAAAGAACATGTGCCCCGTTTGCTAAAACATAACCATCAAAGCCAATATCCTTGACCTGCTTAGAAATAAATCCCCAAGGACGTCCACTGGAAATAAAGCATAAGTTCCCCTTCTGTTCTGTCTCATGGATCGCATTTTTGACATTGTCTCTTACCCCACGAGGGTCGCCATCAAAAATTGTTCCATCGACATCAAAAAATATAATTGCCATAAATTTCTCCTTAAAAAAGATTAGAGTAAGAGAAATCTCTTACTCTAAATAATTTGTATTTTCTAACATGACACCGCAACCTTCGGCAACACAGTTCAATGGTTCGTCAGCTACGAATACAGGAACCTTTAATCCTTGTTCCATATACTTGTCTAAGTTATGAAGTAAAGCTCCACCACCGGTCAAGAAAACACCTTTATTAACAATATCTGCAGATAATTCTGGTGGTGTCTGTTCTAAGACCTGCTTAGCACTTAATAAGATAGCTTCACATACTTTATGTAGTGCTTCTTCCACTTCTGCTTCTGAGATTTGAATTGTCTTAGGAAGACCAGTGACCATATCACGACCACGACAATCAACTTTTCTTTCAGGATCTCCATCAAAGGCACAACCGATTTGAATCTTTACATGTTCAGCTGTTGAATCACCAATTAATAATTTATATTTATCTTTGACATATTTTACGATTTCTTCATCCATACGGTTACCAGCCATCTTTAACTGCTGGCTTGTAACGATCTCACCTAATGATAAAACGGCGACATCAGTTGTTCCACCACCGATATCGACGACCATATTACCAGAAGGTTTAGAAATATCTAGGCCGGCACCAATAGCAGCAACTTTAGGTTCTTCTTCAATATAAACACGTTTGGCACCACAACGTAAAGCAACATCCTGAAGAGCACTCTTTTCAATAGCCGTTACGTTTGTAGGACAACAGATCAAAATAATAGGTCTTGAAAATAATCCTTTTAAATTTAATTTATTAATAAAATGAGTTATAAGAATTTCAGTCGTCTGGAAGTCAGCAATAACTCCATCTTTTAATGGACGAATTGCTTTTAAACGTCCAGGAGTCTTGCCTAACATGTCCCTAGCTTCTGCACCTACTGCAACAGGTTTATTTGTTTCAGTATTAATTGTAACAACACTTGGCTCATTGACTACAATTCCTTCACCTTTTAAATAAATCAAAATATTTGCGGTTCCTAAATCTATACCAATTTCTTTTGATAAACTCATATTTTTTCTCCTCTAAGCAAGAAATATTGTATGTCTTTTTACAACTATATTCAAGATATATTTGAATTGAAATTTCTTAGCTTTTTCTTAAGATTTATAAACCGTTACTAAAGCTCCATGTGCCAAAATTTAAGATGAATGAGGCAAACAGATAAGCGAGCCCAACCGAAGCCACTAAATAGAAGATATAAAACTCTTTCATGTGCCCTTTACGAATAAAACGATCAAAATGGAAACATGATAAGCCAATCATGGAGAGAATAACGGAAATAATATAGACGGCAATATTCACTGCATTATAAACCAATGTGAGTCCACTCCTTTCAATTTAACTAATTAGATACTATAATATATTTACTATAAAATCATAAAAAAGATGAAACTACAACCCCTAATTAAGGAGATGAGACTATGGAAATTAGACATTCCACATTAGAAGATTTAAATGCCATCATGTATCTTGTCAATGAAGCAAAATCATATTTTAAAGAACATGATATTGACCAATGGCAAGATGGCTATCCAAACGAAGACTCTTTTAAGGAGGATATCAAAAATCAACATAGTTATGTCTTAGTCGATCAGGAGAAAATCATTGGTACAATGTATTCTGCCATTGAAAGTGAACCAGCCTATGCTGATATCAAAAATGGGAAATGGCTCACTGATACACCTTATGGGGTCGTTCATCGCGTGGTCGTCGAAGCATCATACAAAGGACATGGCTTAGCAAATCTCTTACTTGAGTATGCAGAGGATCATTTAAGAGACTTACATGTCAAATCTATTCGTATGGATACGCATCAGGATAATAAGTCAATGCAGAGATTCTTGAAAAAGAATGGCTTTATCTATTGTGGTGAAATTTCTTACGAAAATGCCCCTCGCATCGCCTTTGAGAAGATTTTATAGTGAAAGGATGATGTTATGAAAAGAAAGAGTATTTTCATTTGTTTGATTTTTGCTCTTGTATTTTCTTTTTCAGTGACAAACGTTCACGCCACAAATTTTTCGAAAGACGAAGATAAGTATATCAAATTATGTTCATCCTCTAATTTGACCAAAGATAAAGAAAGTGTCTGTCGTGAGTTTAATGATTATTTGAAAGATAAGAACAGTTCAATTGCTCAAGATATTAATGATCAACAGGACGATTTAAAAGACACTAAAAATACTTTGAAGTCTTTAAACAAAAAAATCGACAAGCTTGAAGATCATATTACTAAGTTAGAAAAAGAAATTGATTATGTTCAAAAGAATATTAGTAAGCTTCAAGTACAAATCAAGAAAAAGAATACATTAATTGGAAAACGTATGTATTCCATGCAGGATGTTTACAATTCTGACGCCTTCATTACCTATGTCTTTAGAGCCCAAAGCATAAAGGATATCTTTTCGAGAATCGCCTCTTTAAACCAACTGACTGATTATGAGGAAGAGTTCGCCAAAGGTTTAAAAGAGGATCGGAATGATCTTAAGAAACAAGAAGAAACATTAAGTGATTCGCAGGCTGCCTTAACAAGAGAAAAACGTAAAACAAAGAAGCTTCAACAAAAAGCAGTGAAGCTCAAAGCAGCCCAGGAATTAAAACTTGCAAAAACAAAAGATGAGAAGACAAAGTTAACAGCTGCCCAAGCAAAGATCGATGCAGCCCTCGATGCAATGATTGCTCGTGATCAAACTTCAACAGTCAATTACACTGGTGGTGTTGGCAAAGGATCTGAAGTCGGGAAAGAGATTTGCAAGAAGGCTCTTTCAAAGCTTGGCAAGCGTTATTGGTGGAGCAAGACCGGTCCTGATTACTTCGACTGCTCTGGTCTTGTTTACTGGGCTCATAATGCAGCTGGCGTGCCAATCAGTCGTCAAAGCGCAGCCGGCTACTCTCAATCCGGTGTACCTGTTTCTAAAGCTTCTCTATCAGCTGGTGATATCATTACCTTCTCCTACGGTTCAGGTGTTGCCCATGTCGGCATCTATCTAGGAAATGGTTACTTCGTTCATGCTTCTGGTAAAGGCTCAGGCACTGTTGGTCAAGATCCAAATCAGTGTGTCAAAGTTGCAACGTTAGCAGGACGCTGGCAAGGATATGTATTTAATTATCGACGACTCTATTAGCATTAAAGGGAAAGCCATTGGCTTTCCCTTTTCTATTCAGTAATGTTGGATATGTTGCTTAACTGATCAAAGATTGATTCAAGACATTGTCTTAATGCATTATAATCTTCATCAAGTATCTTTTCATCATAGTCACCCTCGACCAAAGTATCAGTATAGTAATCGTAAGTGAAGTCTTCTTTGATTTCTTGAATACGATTTTGTACGTCATCTGTTTTCATGATACATTCGTATTCAACGATTGGTGTCTTCAGTGTAATATTTGCAAAACAATCGTCACCACAGGCATCCATGCCTACTGATTTTAAAGTAACTGGTCCTTCTTTAGTTAGATCTAAAATAACTTTTTCTAATTCTCCTAATGTCATATCATTCGCCTTTATTTCTTATGATACTCTTCGTAGACTTTATTCTTATTGATTTTTCTAATTTTTGCAACTTCTTTGATGGCATCCTTTGCCGACATACCTTTGTCGACAAACTCTTGAACGTGTTCCTTAATAGAAGTGTCGAAGACTTCTTCTTCAACAACTTCCTTAGCGCCTTCCATAACGATGACCATCTCACCTTTTAATTCATCGACGATCTCTAAAATCTCGCTGATTGAACCACGAATGATTTCCTCATGTTTCTTTGTCAGTTCACGACATAAAGCCATCTGACGATCACCAAGAATGTCTAACATAATCGTTAGTGTTTTCTTGATACGATGTGGTGCTTCATAGAAGACAATCGTAACGGTTTGATTCTTTAAAGATTCTAATTCTTTTTTCTTCGTTTTATTGTCATGTGATAAGAACCCATAAAACATAAATGGCTGAGGAGCAATTCCGGAAACGACTAGAGCATCTAGACAAGCATTACAGCCCGAAATTGGCACGACATTATAATTTTGTCTAATAGCTTCCTTGACCACTTCATAACCTGGATCACTGATGGCAGGATAACCTGCATCACTGACAATAGCAACGTTCTCCCCTGCTTCAAGCAAGCCCATGATTTTAGGAATAGCAACTTGCAGGTTATGTTCATGATGTGAGATCAGCTTTGCTTGAATATTAAAATGATTACAAAGCTTCACTGTATTTCTTGTATCTTCGGCTGCGATGTAGTGAACGCTTTTTAAAATGTTTAAAGCACGTTCACTCATCTCTGATAAATTACCAATAGGTGTTGGTACTAAATAGATCGTTGCACGATCATTTTCAAAACTTTTCTGTCTATACATCTTTTTCTCCAAAATATTTCTGAACTTCATCAGTATAATGATTATCTTCTTTATGGGTAAAAAGAGGCGCCTCAATCTTTAAACCGGTGTTGCCCTTTTTCATACCTTCAATCAAAAATGTATTACAATCTCTTCCTGGTTTAGGATAAATCAAGCGTAGTCGCTTAGGCTCAATGTCATACTTCTGAAAGAGCTGAATTGTCTCAATCAGACGATCAGGACGATAGACCATAGCTAAACGACCACTGTTCTCTAGCATATGTGAAGCACATTGAATGATTTCTTCTAAAGTGATCTTTGTCTCATGACGAGCAATCGTGAGATACTCACTTTCATTTAGATTCTTCTCTCCTACTTTAAAGAATGGTGGATTACAAACAATGAGCTTAACTGGTTTATGTTCATAAGCGAAATGCTTAATGTCATCATGGACGATCGTAATCTGATCTTCTAAATGATTGATGGCCACATTACGCTTTGCTAAATCAACGGCTTCTTCTTGAATCTCCACACCAACGATTGGCTTTTTTGTACGAGTAGAAAGAATCAAAGGAATAGCTGCATTGTTCGTTCCATAGTCGACGATCATGTCGACTCCTTTATTGATGGAACAAAAGTGTGCTAATAAAACAGTATCCAAAGAAAAGGCAAACATGTCTTTCCTTTGGATGATTTTCATATGCTCATAAGCCAGCAGATAATTAGTGACTTCCAGGTTTGTTTTGTCTTGGTTTCCCATTGTTATTGTGTCCCTTTGGTGGCTTATTTGATTGATTCTTTGTTCCGGTCTTCTTCTTATGATTTACATTATTAGAAGAAGCTTTCTTAGGAGGACGACGCTTGTTGTCACGTTTCTGCTTTCCTTCTCTATTCTCATTCTTCTGATGATGTTCGTTCTTACCTGAGGCATTCTTGTTTGTCGGATTCTTTCTTCTCTTTCGACCTTCGTTGTCTTTCTTACCCTTTGTCTTTTCTTTGGTCTTCTCGCCAGAACTTTCTCTAGGACTGAAGGATTCAGACTTTTCTTTTTTCTCTTTCTTTTCCTTCTTATCTTTCTTATCTTTATTGTCCTTATGATCAAGATCACCTTTGTTATTGTATTCATCTAAAGTGATAAATAAGATATTGCCATCATCATCGATCTTTACAAGATTGCTGATGACATTTAAACCAATGACTTTAACAGAATGACCATTGTATGTTGTACGGGTACCAATCTTTGGAAACTTCTTTTTTATTTCACTGTAGGCTGCATCTTCATACTTTAGGCAACAAAGTAATCGGCCACAGGCTCCGGAAATCTTATCAATATTAATAGCTAATAACTGATTCTTAGCCATATTGATAGATACACCTTCGAACTCTCCTAAGAATGTGTTACAGCATAGTGGTAGACCACATGTTCCGATACCACCTACTAACTTAGCTTTATCACGTGGTCCAATCTGTCTTAATTCAATACGACATTTAAAGACACTTGCCAACTGCTTCAATAACTCTCTGAAGTCAACTCGTTCATCTGACGTATACATGAAGATGACTTTTGAAGCATCAAGAGTGTATTCACAGTTGATCAGTCTCATATCTAGTCCTGAGTCGGCAATGATATCTTTACAGATTTCAAATGACTTCTCAGCTTTGATCTTATTAATTTCATAGACTTCTTTATCTGCCTGGTTTGCTTTTCTTTTGATTGGCTTGAGTTCTGTTTCTAAGTCAAACTCTTCCATGTCTTTTAAATCAAAAAGCACTTCACCAAGTTCAAGACCTCTGACTGTTTCTACAACGACCTGGTCCCCTTTGACGAGATCAAGCGTAGTAGAGAAATAATAATATTTGCCAACATTATTAAATCTGACAGCCGCTAATCTTTCTTCCATATCAGCTTACTCCTTTCGTAATCTTGTATATCATACTTTCAATTAATAAAGAAAGGTTCGCATTGCTTTCAAATGCATAAATTGTATCTAGTACAAGTTCAATTTTATTTAAAATATCAGGATCATCAGGAAATCTTTCAAAGAAAGCGGGATTGCTTGAAAAAGTGATCGACATCGAATGTTTCACGTGAAACATATCTCTTAAACCTAAAACGAGCATATTTAAGAACATCTTCACGGTATCCTTATCCCCTTTATACTTTTTCAGTAAAGTAATCTCTACATTGATTAGGAGGTTACCTGGATTCGTATAAAGGTCTTCAATAAAGTTTAAGGTATAGACTTTTAAGTCCTGAAAGACTTCTGAATCTTTATATTGTAAACATTCATTCACTGAACCAAAGAGCTGCGAGAGGATCTTAGCATCCTCTTCAGTCATGCCTTCATTTTGTAGATTCATTTGAATGCTCTGCTTTGATTCAGGTAAAAGATGAATGACCTGACA
>ONFH01000259.1 GCA_900317015.1 uncultured Erysipelotrichaceae bacterium
CAAGCGGGTGTAGTTCAATGGTAGAACTCCAGCCTTCCAAGCTGATCACGTGGGTTCGATTCCCATCACCCGCTCCATTTTTTTATTCTCTCAACTTATTTAGTTGAGTTTTTTTGTATTTAAAGAAAGGTGATGCTCGATGAAGAAGATGGTGATCATTATGATCTTAGCACTTGTGCTTGGATCAGTTTTTATATATAAGGAGATCTTAAGCAAGAAGGATCATAAAATGGAGGAAGTCTCGATGACAAAAAATAAATTAAAGAATGCTTCGATCATTAAAAAAACAGAAGCTTATACCATTTATGAATTGTCTTTTCGACGTGGTGGAAAAAAGATCTATGGAAATCTGTATGTTCCAAGTCGTGACCAGAAACAATATTCTCTCGTGATTATGGCTCATGGCTTTGGCAGCAGTTATTCCTATTTGACAGAGTATGCATCAAAGCTTGTAAAAAATGGGATTGCAGCTTATATCTTTGATTTCTGTGGTGGTTCCTCTTATAGCAGGAGCGATGGTGAGATGACGAAGATGTCAATCTTAACAGAGAAGAAAGATCTACAGACTGTTTTTGATTCCCTTAAGACTGAATCCTTTGTGGATCAGGATCATATCTTTTTAATGGGTGAAAGCCAAGGCGGTCTCGTGGCTTCATTAGTTGCGGCTGCAGCTCCTAAAGAAGTCAAAGGTTTAGCCTTATTATATCCAGCTTATGTCATTCCTGATGATGCTAGAAAAACATATAAGGATCTCTCTGAAGTTCCTGATACGTATGGAATTATGGGGATGACAGTTGGTAAGATCTACTATCAAGATGTTTATAAGATGGATGTTTATCAGAAAATCAAAGATTTTAAGAAGAATGTTCTGATCATTCATGGCAGTGCCGATACGATCGTCCCTATTGCTTATTCAAAGAAAGCCATCAAAGTCTTTAAACATGCCCAGTTAAAGGTGATCAAAGGCGCTGGTCATGGCTTTTATGGTCGTGATCAAGAGGAAGCTGCTAATGATCTGGTAAGATTTGTAAAACAGAATATGGCATAGTTCAAACATTTCATGATGAAGACTCATTCTATTAAGAGTGAGTCTTTTTTGACTTTAAAATCAAATCATAGAATCACTTTGTAAGTTATGTCATTATTTATGTAAGAGATGCTAAAGAATTGAGTGGAATCAAAACATCATTATAATAAAAAGTGAAGGAGGGGTGAGAGATGCGTATTCATATCCTGTGTGAAGAGAGTGATCATATAAAAGAAGAATTAAAGCAGGGACATGTCACTTTTGATGATCAGGCTGAGTATCTCTTGATCAAAAGAGAAAATAACTACTTGGTTTTAAGAAATGAAATGATCGCTCTGACTGATCTGATCTACGTAGAGTCTTTAGGACATGAACTCATCCTTCATACTAAGAATGGCGACCATTCCTTACGTATGCCACTTTATGAGATTAGTCGCTTACTGAATACAGACTTTCTAAGAATAAGCAAGTCTGTCATCATTCGTAAAGATCAGATCATTCATGCCAAAGCGTATTTCTCATCAAAATTCCAGTTAACGATGAGCAATGGTGATCATGTTGATGTGACAAGAACATATTATTATCAGTTTAAGGAAACATTTGGATTGTGAGGTGAGAACCATGTTAAAGACATTAACGAAGACTTATATCATAACGATGGTGATCGTGGTCATGATCCTTGTATGTATGATCTTGTTCTACTATCTCTTTTATAATAAAGAAATCAATCGTCGTATTACGATGATGCAGAAGGGCAAACATCTGATCTCACCGCTAAGCTTTACTAAAATCATCGTAATCATTGGCTTGATCGTAAGTAGTTCTTGTACTTATCGATACAATCAGGTTTATGGAAAGACCTATGCAAAGATCGTAGAGAACAGTAAAGGCACTTTTTCTACAAATACAATTGAACGTATCAATTTAAATAAGGAATATGAAGTGCATCATAAGGAAACGAAGTATGAAAAGATCACATATTATGTCTTAAAGTCTCATCAGTTCTCTTTTAATGAACGACTGCCAAAGGTGTATGTCTCTTTTGCCCCTAAACAGAATTTTCTAACAAGTTATACAACTTATCAGATTCGTGAATTTAAACAACGTCAGAATGACTTTACTATTCAGGCTTATAAAAATAATAAAAACCTAAGCTTTACGACGAAGTTAACGGGGACGACGCTGCATTTGGAAATAGAAAGGATCTTATGGAAAACACCAATCGTGAAAGGAAATGACTGGATCTACTTGGATGCTAAAGTTTTAAAGATCGCTTCTGCAAGAGAAGCAGTGACCTTAAAGGTAGAAGTGTGAGGTGATCATCATGAAGAAAAAGGTTTTAGGATTGACGCTTGTAGTTGTCTTAGTCATTGGTTTTGTGACATGGATCTTCGTTAGTAAGAATACGAAAAAAACAGAAGACCCAGTCATGACAAAAGAAGAAATGGAAATGAACATTAAGATGAAACCATCTTCCATGAAAGATTGGAAGGACTGGGATGAACATCATAAGGGGTATCGCCGTAAGGTGGAAAAGAAAGGGGCTTTTACTTGTTACACTTACATAAATAAGGATTTAGAAACGTCGCATCAGCCTTGGGTGATCAGCTATATGATCTCAACTCCTAAAAAAGATGAGAAATGTACTTACTATCAGGTGGAATTAGATGATGGACATAAAGAAACAACTTTAGAATCAGAGGTTTACAAAGTTTATAAAAGCTCAGTGAATAGTGAACGTTTAGCAACTGGAACATATTCTGTGACTTATACGGTGGGCTTGTTAACAAAGAAGGAATACAAGGCTGCAATGAAAGACGCAGAAAAAGCAAAAATGAAAAACAAACAGACATTTCATGTCACGTATACGAAAAAGTAAGATCAGAAGCCTTAGCGCTTGCTAGGGCTTTTTTAGTGAAAGTCGCATTTACTTTATATGTCATAATGAAAGGACTAAAATATAAATAGAGTTAAGACTTACATTTGAAAGGAAAGATGAAGAATGAAGAAATTAGGAAAATTATTAGTATCAGCCTCCATGGTTCTTACATTGACCCCAATTGCAAGTATCCATGCCGAGGTCACACCCGCTGCACAATTGAATCCAGACAAATGGCAGGAGATCTCAATGTCCCATACACAGTATTATCAATTTACTGTGACAGATGACTCTATTGTCACGATTTCTAACACCGGTTCCGCTAAAATCTTAGATAGTAAGGAAGAAGAAGTTGATAGTATGGGTATGAACTTCCTTGTCGAATCAAGTAATGCGACAAAGTATGTCGCTTATCATTTAAAGAGTGGCACATATTATTTCTCTGGTAATGAAAGCAAGGAGAAAATGAAGAAAGTCTACTTACATATCAATCCTTTATCTAGTATTACAGCTATGCCAAATAAGAAGGATCTGACGATCAAGGCCCCAAAGGATGTTCCAGTGCCTTACGTATATAATGTGGCAAAAACGTATTCTTATATCAGAGTCAAAAACTATTCTGGTCATAACGGCTTTACTTATGATAAGACACGTCTTGATGATGGATTAAATGTCGATGCCGATTTACTTGCTAAAGGGACGAACTATTTCTTCTTTACGAGTCATAAGAAA
>ONFH01000284.1 GCA_900317015.1 uncultured Erysipelotrichaceae bacterium
AAAAACAGTGACTTCTCACTGTTTAAATAAGAACCTAACAGGGGTAGTGAGGTTCATAGCTTATAGGCTAATATTTGACACTACCTGAAACAAAAGGGGGAAAGGGAAATGAATGAAAAGAAAGTCTGCCCTTATTGTGGCAGACAAGTCAATTCTGATGCCAGATTCTGTACATACTGTGGTCATCAACTAAGACCGGCCAATGATGCTTTGCGTCAGGGAACGGAAAAGATGTCCGATATGATCGGAGAATCCATTGGCGTTTCCGGAAAAAGTTATTTTAATATTAAAGATCTCTTTACGGAGGTCTTTAAAAAGCATGGAGTGGATGATGAAGATGAGATCTTCATTGCTGGTACGAGCAGCACCACACCTGATCTTAAAGACGTGATTACCAATTGGCCAAAGCCTTGGGCTTATTCACGTGTCTTTTTGGTGTTATTTTTAACGACCGCATTGCTTTATATTATGGTCAATAACTTTAATAACAGTAATATGTTGCCAGGATTTATATTTATGGCTGCCTTAACGATGCCATTTACCGTATTGATTTTTTTCTGGGAAGCGAATGCACCTAGAAATATCAGCTTCTTTATGGTTTTGCGCGTTTTTTTGATTGGTGGGGCGATGGCGCTTTTAAGTGCCCTCATTCTTTATATGTTTGATCATTCTAGAAGTGAGACGACGCTTGCTTATGCTTTGATCATTGGCTTAATTGAAGAAGTCGCTAAACTCATTGTCTCCGCTGCTTTTATTCATCGTCGTAAGTACCCATTTATTCTAAATGGCTTGCTCATTGGGGCAGCCGTTGGTGCGGGTTTTGCGGTGTTTGAAACATCAGGCTATATTTTCAATTATTTCTTGTATTATCTAAGCAAGGCCAACAGCTATGGTTATAGTGCCTCATTGCAGTATGCTGTGAGTCAGTCATTAAGTGTTGCCGTGCTGAGAGGCTGGACAAGCTTAGGTGGTCACGTGGTCTGGAGTGCCATGACTTGTGCTGGCTTTGTTGCTGCGATGGGAGAAACGAAGTCTCTATCTGATGCAGCTTTTCATAAGCGTACGTTGACATTCTTGCTTTTAGCAATCATTTTACATGCGTTATGGGATTTTAATATTGAATTCTTAGGAGCTGTAAAATATATTTTATTGATCGTGGTGGCTTGGTTTATTATTTTAAATTTGATCAGTGCTGGGCTTAGACAGATCCAACAGCTCACTCATAAATAGGAAGGCGGTTACAAAAACCGTCTTTTTTCACATATTCTGAAGGCGTTTTCACGTAGAATCCCATCCTTCTTTGAAAATCTAGTCAATTTTTTTAGCTATGATAGAGCTATCAAAGGAGGAATCAATTATGGTTTTTAAAAATGCTTTTTTAAGCATTAAAAAGAACATTGGAAAAACGTTGCTCATGTTCGTGATCATGGCGCTGATTGCTAATCTCGTCATGGCCGGACTATCAATAAAGAATGCGACTGAAAAGTCGATGAAACAAGTGCGTGAATCAATGGGTGCCACGGCTACGCTCTCATATAACATGCAGAAGTTGATGCAGAATCGAACGAAAGGACAGGCAATGGATAAGGTCATGAAGTCGATGAAGACGACGACGGCCGACAAGCTGAAAAATCTACAGTATGTAAAAGCTTATAATTATTCAGTGAATGTTGGCGTCAATTCGTCAAGTATCGATCCGGTGAAAACAACGACTGAGTCTTCAAGTTCTTCATCGAATAATCAGATGAAAGCACCTGATGGGAATACAAGTTCTTCAAAGAATCAGAAAATTGAACAGACTGATTTTACGATCAATGGCAATACGACGATGAAGTACTTAACCTTGTTTACACAGAAGAGTTCTACATTAAAGTCTGGCCGTCTGTTGACGACAAGTGATCAGAATACGAAGAATGCGGTCATCTCTTCTACTTTAGCAAGTGATAATGATTTAAAAGTTGGTTCAAAGTTTAAAGTCTATTCGACGACATCGAGTGGTAAGAAGATCAGTGTGACCTTAACGGTCGTTGGTATTTATAAGATCTCTTCGACAAGTCAGTCAATGGATAATATGTCCAACCGACAGAATCCTTATAACACGATCTATACATCATTAGAGACAGCACAGAAGTTGAACAATTCGACAACAACGATCTCTAGTGCCACTTACTATTTGGATGACCCGGAACACGTCAGTGCTTTTGAAAAGCTTGCCAAAAAGACGTCGATCAACTGGAATACTTATTCATTAATGACCAGTGATGAAGCTTATGAAGCAAGCGTCTCTTCCCTTGAGAATATGGAAAAATTTGCGACGATCTTCTTATGGGTCGTAATTATTGCTGGTTCAATCATCTTAGCTTTAATTTTGATCTTATCATTAAGAAGCCGTTTCTATGAATTTGGTGTCTTATTATCACTTGGCGAATCGAAACTGAAGATCGCATTCCAGCAGTTAGTGGAGATCTTAATGATTGCGGTGATTGCCTTTGCTTTATCATTAGGGACTGGCAAGATGGTCTCAAATGCGATCTCGAGCATGTTAACGTCCACATCGACAAGTGCTAAGACGACCCAGTCAGCACCTGGTGGACAAAATAATAGACAGGGTGGTCCAGGTCGTATGATGCAAAATGCGATGACTTCACCAAAGAGTGCCGATCTTGATGTCTCTCTAACGCCAACAACGGCTGCTGAACTTGCCGGCGTGACATTTGTGATCTGTGTCGTTTCGGTTGCCGTTCCGTCGATCTATATTTTAAGGATGTCACCGCGTGAGATCTTGACGAAGAAGGAGGGCTAGTATGAGTGCTACATTAATTTTTGAAGATATCAGCTACTATTATCAGGATGGCAGGCAACAGGTCAATATCTTAGAACATGCTTCCTATGATTTTGAACAAGGCAAGACTTATGCCGTCGTCGGTGCTTCCGGCTCAGGCAAGACGACATCGTTATGTCTAGCTGGTGGACTTGATTCACCTAAGGCAGGTCGCATCCTTTATAAAGGAGAAGATATTGCCAAAATTGGTCTGACGAAGTATCGTCGTCAGGATGTGTCGATCGTCTTTCAGTCCTATAATTTGATCAGTTATATGAATGCATATCAGAATGTCATCAGTGCAATGGACATTTCTCATATTGCTTCGCAAAATAAGAAGCAGGAGGCCATTTCTATTTTAGCAAGCTTAGGTCTTAATGAGGATGAAGCCAAGCGAGATATTCGTAAGCTTTCCGGTGGTCAGCAGCAGCGTATTGCCATCGGCCGTGCGATTGCGAAAGATGTGGATCTGATCTTATGTGATGAGCCAACTGGTAATCTTGATCATCATACGGCTGAAGGTATTATTGATACATTTATCAGCTTAGCTCATGAAAAAAATAAATGTGTAATCATCGTAACCCATGATTTGGAACTGTCAAAGAAGATGGATGTTGCGTTACATATTCAAGATGGCCAATTGGTGGAAACTGTCTCTTAGGAGGCAGTTTTTTCACTTTTGACTATTTGTCAATATTTTTACAAAGTCGTAAAAAGGGGATGTGATTTTCAACACATTTTGATATAATATCGTCATAATAATTATCCTTAAAAGATAGTATGAAGAGAGACTTGTTTGGGGCTTATTTTTTATATGTGAGGGAAAGTGTTTTGCATTATTGATATTGGAGGAACTGTCATGAATGAAGAATTAAGCAAGAAGCTGGGCAATTTATACGATGATCTGCCAGTCGGCGTACTTGTCGTCTCGAAAGACGATGAGGAACGGATCTTATATCATAATAAGCAGATCTTAGACATTATGCAATGTAAAAATGATTTGAGTTCCGGTATTTTTGCATTAGTTTTTAACTTCAAAGCAATTTCCTGATATACAAATAAAGTATATTTAAGTTCAAAATAATA
>ONFH01000255.1 GCA_900317015.1 uncultured Erysipelotrichaceae bacterium
ATTCGTTCGTATCTGGAAACAGGAAAAAGATTTGGCTACAATCTCTTCGAGCTTTGTCAGAGAGCCATCAACGGTGATGTTGTAAGTCTTGAAGAAATGAAGAAGCATGCCAGTAAGGACTAGACATGCTCCTTTAAGATGGATTGAAGTCTGCTCAGGCAGGCTTTTTTGTTTTTTATTAGATGGCCGTGAATAGTAACACTGCTTTCAACGATCGTCGTAAAACCTGTCAAATCTAGAGATAAAGGCGAACTAAACCTTTATTTATCGTAAATTTGGCCCATTGGCGAACTGCGAAAACTGAGTTAAATTCAAAAACTGTCTACATTTCTTACAACTCAACAGATTCTGAAATCAGCTTATCAAACACAAAAGACCTTGGCTGTTATAAAATGTATTTAGCGGATACAGGACTCTTTGTAACGCTCATGTTTATAGATCAGCTCGCTGTTGAAAACACTCTTTATGCAAAATTATTAGCAGATAAACTGCCAGCAAATTTAGGCTATCTTTACGAGAATGCTGTTGCACAAATGATTACCAGTACAGATCGTGAGCTCTACTACCATACTTGGAAAAAAGATCAAAACCATTATTATGAAATTGACTTTCTTACAACAGATAAAGATCAGTTAAACGTCATTGAAGTAAAATCTTCCGGTGTTGGAAATCATGCTTCAATCACCAATTTTGCAAAAAATATTCAAAACACGTTAAAAACTGTTATATCTTTTCGCAAAAGGATGTTTCATCACAAGATGGCTTAAATGACTTACCCATTTACATGCTTCCCTATGTTATTAAATCTTCATGACAATTAAAAGAGATTGCTTTTTCAGGAGGCAATCTCTTTAGAATAATCAAGTAAAACACCAGAAACAACCTCAAAATGATATTAATTCAAAGCATCAACCTTTCCAAAGCATCTTTACAACATACCACTCTTAATACTTAGAGAATCATTAAAAGTAGAACGATATGTTAAAACTCTAAAGAACTATGCGTTCGTTACGTTATTGATATGAAAAGGATTATACACATCATTCATAGCCTCATCAGTGTAGTCCTCCTGTTAGCGACTTAAAAATTTCTTACATTTCATCATTTTCGATAGAAATGATTTTTTATCTTATAGCTCATCCAAGCCAAGAAGAAATTTAATGGCTGGCATAACAGTAATCTCTACGCCTGATTCTTCTACTACTTTCTCCTCATCATCGGTAATGATGATACATTTCAAATGTTCATAATAATTTGCCAGTTTAACAAGTGATCTCATCTCTCTTTTATAAGTCTCTTCATTGTTAAGAACACTAAAACTGACTTGAATAGCCAATGATTCACTCGGAATCAAGAAATCTACTTCAACATTCTTTTTATAGTAGTAGACATTTTCAAATCCATATCTTCTTACTAATTCTATTGCAATAATGTTTTCAAGATCTTTTGTATGATAATCATTGATAAACAAATTAAGAAGTCCTGTATCAATAAAGTAATATTTTGGTTCCGAAACTTTATCAATGAGTTTTGCTTGATAGTTTTCAAGTGAAAAAATCAAAAAAGATTCTTTAATGTAATCAATATAGTTGATGACTGTAGAAATACCTATTTGAATACCAGTGCTCTTAATTAGATTTGTCAACTTTCTATAACTAATAGGCTGCATGACTGATTCGGCCATTTTTTTCAAAATAATTTTTATGGTCATTCCTTGGTTAATATTATTTCTTACAAGGATATCGCCAATATATATATTCGTATAAACATTCTGTAAATAATCTCGACGCTTCTGCTCACTAAGTCCTAACAGTTTAAAAGTAAGCAATTCAGGAAAAGCACCATATGTTAAATAATCGCTATAAAGGTAGCGTAATTGCGCACGAGACTCTGTCGAATAGAAATCATTTTGCGTAAATTGCACATTATTCCCTTTCAGATATTCTTTAAAAGAATATGGAAAAACTGTTTTAAGAACATATCTTCCCCCTAGCTTTCCACTCATTTCATAGCTCAACATCTTAGAATTACTTCCCGTAATATAAGCAATATATTTTTGATCTGCTAAACGCCTTGCAAAGCGTTCCCAACCATCTATCTGTTGAAGTTCATCTAGAAACAATATAGGTTTATCTTTTAGCCCGGTTAATTCATAGTAACACTCAATAATTAAGTTAAAATCTTTATAAGTCATTTCCGCTAACCGTTCATCTTCAAAATTGAGATAAACAATTCGTTTTTTATCAAGTCCATGATCAATGAGTTCTTGCATCTTCTGATATAACAAATAAGATTTTCCACTTCTTCTCACTCCTACTAAGCAGTAACAAATATAATCTTCTAACACAATATTTCTTTCATTAACATCAATGGCAATAAACTCTTTCTGAAGATCCATCATAACTGATTTTAACAAACTTTTTTCCATCAAGTATCACCTCATTTACTACATGTTCTATTCATAAGACAATTTTATACCATTTATGTCTTATCGACAAGACAGTTTTATTACTTAAGCGTCTTATTCACAAGACACCTCTCGTATTTTGTCTCATCTATTAGATACTTGCTTACGATATGAAATATAATGATTGTTAAAATGCTTGAGCAATCCATTATAGTAAGTATCAAAAATATTCTTATCAGCTTGTAAAACTTTTAGCAACGTCTATTTATAAACACCGGTGCTTGTTAATGATAGGACTGTATTTTTGGTCACTTGACAGGAAAAAAATTGCTTTAAAATTTCCCTAGGAGGTGTTTTATGAAGGCACTTACAGCTAATATCATTATTAATTTACTTGCCCTCGTGCTCCTCATTTCATTATTCTTTCGTGTCAATACACTCACAAGAGATTCTCATGAACGGCAACTTTTTTATCTCTTTCTAGGAAGTGATCTCATTTGTTGCGTCATCGCCCCATTTTCTAATGAAGGTCTTTCCTTTCTAGGATCTTTCAATGCTCACTTTCTTCATATTGTGAACACCCTTCTTTATTTAGGAGATCTCATCATTGGCATGGTCTGGACTATGCTCTTATCAAAGTACTACGATCATCAATATGACTTTGATTTTCTTGCACTACCCGCCATTGCAACAATCGTTACTATTCATAGCCACTCGGCTAAATTTGGACAAAAACAAAAAGGACATCCTAGGGATGTTTTATTTTACAGCTTGCCTTCCTCTCTCAGCTTATTTCCATGCTCAATCATTTCCTTGAGAGAAACTGGATGACCTTCAATAGCATCGATTATTATCTTGTTAGGATTATATCCGTTTCTCTTTCCGGTCATTATGTAGCTTAGAATCAAGGCATGATCTTCTGCGCTCTTTAGATTTGTGAACTGGCCAGATACTTTTTCATGAATTTTTGCCCTCCTGATAGAGGATTCCGCTTGGTTATTCGTAAAGGGAACTTCATCATGGCTCGCAAATAAGAGATAGGCATCCTTATAAGTTCTCAAATCGTTAAGCATCTTTTTTTCCTTGTTCTTCATAGGATTTTTAAGGTCATGTTTATTTACGCTGTAGCCTAATTCCAAGATTTCATCATAGTCATCGTAGACATCGATGACTATGATGAATTGGTATCCCTTGCATTCTTAACAGCCAGAAGAAGGCTGATCATTGCCTGAGGCCATTCATGATTGGTGATTTCCTTCATCTTTGTAAGCCTTCTTATAAGATGAATCCCGCATTCGCTGTTAACAAAATCAAAATCATCATTATAATTCAGTATCAGATGATCATGTACAACAATGGTGTCTCCATTCAGACTGATAAGAATGCCATCGCCCTTAAGACTGTCGAGATTCTTCTTCATATGGGCATAATATAATGTGACAAGCTCATTACAGTAGACACGCAGAATTGCATTGTTGCCACCAATTGTAATGACAGTATCATCCCAGTGGAGAATATGACACATTATAATGAATTGCTTGAGGTCAGCACCAAAGCCTTTAAGATTATTAGCGAGTCGTTTTTGAAGCTTTGAAATATAGCCTTCGCTCAGGTCCACTTCGCCATTAGTCAATGCGTAAATGATTTTTTGAGTTCTATTGACTGATACATAACCTTCATTAGTCAGTATTAATGCCAATGCCTGAACGCTAGGGCCATACTGATTCTCTTCCTTGAGTGAATTAGGAATGTTTACCCTGAATATCTTGCCACACTGAGTGCATTTGTACGTCTTGAAGTGATGTCTTACCTTTTCCACTGCAACCTTAACTCTGAACTCATCCTTGGTTTCTTCAGATACAAATTCCAGCTCACCTCCGCATTTATCGCAGACGTCAGGATGATCTTCATGAATGATATCAAGATCTATTTCATCATCAAACCTTTTAAGACTGTACTTTGGATGACCAAGCTGGCCTCCTTTTTTTCTGCCAGTTTTTTACGAGTATTAGGGATTTTCTTTTTCTGACCGATTGGAGTCTTCGAGGTAGGTATGCCGGAATTGCTTGAAGTATTATGAAGCTGACTGCTCAGTTCGGCAATTGTCTTATCCTTTTCATCAATGGTTTTCTGCATTTCATTTTTAACAGCATTAGCAGCTTGCTCTGCAGCTTTCTGAGCTATTTCAACAGCATTTTCTTCAAGATATTCATTTCTCTTTTTCAGCCTGTTATTTTCTTTCACTAGCCCGTTATACTTGCGAGTTAAGTTTTCAAGCTTTATGTTACTGTCTCTTAATACGGATGCAAAATTCTCATCAAAACTGCTCATTCCAAATACCTCAATCAGTCAGAAAAGCCAATTATTTCTCTTTCTTTCTACAGCTATAATTATACCATATTATGGGATATAAGAATCGAAATAGAGATGATTATAACGTAATATTTTATTAACATTACCTGTGAATAACTTTTTTTGAAATGTGACTAAAATCATACATAGTCCGTGAAATATAAAAAAGCCAATTTTTCATATTTTGATGAAAAATCAGCTTCCTCATTTACAACGACTGTGAATAGTAACATATTTTGTCCTTCTGACATAACATAAAATTTACTTAGTGTAATTTTTATTGGAAGTTAAGATTTCATTTACATCGATATATTCAACATTTTTTGAATTTGCTTTAAAAAGAAACACTGTGGGAATGTCATCTTTAACTGACATAAATACGGTTCCATTAATAATCAGCTTGCCTCTTATATGAATCACTTTCACAGCAAAATACAGTTGTTATACAAGCAATAAAAAATGAGGATACGCATTGTATCCCCGTTATCATCATTATTATTTTCTTACAAAGTAAGCCGTCACATTATGGAAATCATAGTCAGATGCTGCTAACGTATAAACATTCTTCTTAAGCTTTACACACTTCCCATCGACAATCATTTTGCGTAAACGATAATTCTTTGATGGTTTGCACGTGATTGTTCGTTTGCCACTCTTAGAAGTTGCGACCTTGATTGTTCCTTTTCCCTTCTTACTGATTGAGATCTTTCCTCGTTTATTTTTGGAAGTGACTTTCTTATAAACGACTTTCACTACAGAAGAAGAACTTCCTAAGTTTAGGACGCATGTTTTAGGGGCATAAATATGATTTGTATAATAGCTTTCTGCTTCAATCTCAAACTTTGCATCTTCCCAGTCACTTGCCTCATCTGCTGATCCTTGATAAATGAATGACGTTGAATTGCCATTTGGATCAGTCAACGTCACCTTCGTGATCGGGTGCCCATTTTCATCAACGGATTCTTCAAAGCGCCTTTGCTTGAGTACATAACCATCTGATGCTTTACCGGTCTTTTTATCATAGTACTTAGAGACCGTCGTACTCTTTTTCAATACATCTTTATTATTAAGATAAAGCTGAGCAATATAGTATCCATCTTTCGCATCAATTGTCACGCTTTGTTTTTTTGCTTGATAAGTAAGAATCAAACGATTACTCTTAGTAGTCTTCTTTGACGCTTTGATCGTCTTCTTATTGGCAGTCACTGTAATTGTCCCAGACTTACTTGATGATGTACGATCAGTCGTCGATGAATAAATGGTGAGTGTTTTTGCTTTGGCATCACAAGCAGTTATGGAAAACCCAAAAACCATAAGTAGTGCAATCAAGCATGTAAAAATTTTCTTCATAAACATGGCTCCTTTCAACATTGTTAAACAAGTCATAATACCTTTCTCCTACTTATAGCTTACAAATGCGAAACCATGTTGACAAGGGGAAGAGTATATTTTTTAAGCTTGTTTTATGTTTGATCGTCACACCAA
>ONFH01000253.1 GCA_900317015.1 uncultured Erysipelotrichaceae bacterium
AAAAGATCATGCGTTACGCCTTGAGCAATGCATTTCATCGGGATGAGTTTAAACATCTTACCCGTCTTGAGAATCTTGTCTTCCACTGATACATTTTCCTCATCATTTGGGTACCAGCCCATTTCTTCATCGGTTTTGCCAATGAGCTCATCTAATGTAAGGCCATAGAAATCTAAGAACGTCTGACTGGCCCCAAGATAACGACGATGTGCATCTTTCCAGAAGAATGGAATCGGACTATGTACGATCAGATCTTCAAAATATTGTTTGATATTGGCATCAAGCAAAGTTTCATTTGGTAGGCCTAAAACAGAATTAGAGCCATTTTGATCATCATCCTTCTTACGCATCACATAAAGAATTTTTCGCCCATCACTATTAGGTGTGAGAAGCATGCGATGCGTCATCTTAATAAAGCGGCCTTCATGATCCTGGGTACGGAAGGTCCCGGCAATCGAATGATATTTTGCTCGTTCAAGTCGACGTTTTAACGTCTTTGGATCAATGAAAGCACGATAACGTTTTTCATCAGCCATATAGATCTCTGGTAAAACATCTGAGATCTGCCCTTTTTCATCAATCAAAGTAGAAGCATTGAGCGTTCCCATCGCACTATTGGTAAAGCGGACAGGCGTGATCATCATCGTTTCAGGATCCAGACTATAAATATAACGATAGAAGTAAGTCAAGTTTAAAAGCATCTGCGCTTTTGCGGTCAGCTCGACATTCTTACTACTGTGATCAAAGACCTTGATGACAAACAGTGATGTCGTATTATATTTACCTAAATAGCGGTATTGTAAGCGACGGCCATGACCCTTAAAAGATGTCATGATCTCTCCAGAATTTCTTGATTCATTCGTGAATCTTCCTGCTTTTAGTAATTCTCGGCTGGCCACATTATTCGAATCATTGATATTTTTTTCCACTTCATGTAAGTCGACAAAGCCATCACTTTCAAGCAACATCTGCAAAGGATTGTTGGCAAAGAGAATATGCGCCGTTTGATCACGCATTTCCACAACTGCCATTGGCACATCAACTAAGAAATTGACATGAGACAAACGGTCGTAGCAGACTTTTTGTTTCGTACTTTCCACACCAAGACCTTTTTCCATGCAGTTCTTCACCATCTCATCAAAAGGCATTGGCTTACCAAAATAATACCCCTGCAGTTTTTCACAGCCGGCTGCTCTTAAGAATTCAGCCTGTTCTTTCGTTTCTACACCTTCTGCAAGTGTACGAATACCGATCCTCTTATCCATGTTTACAACTGAAGCGATAATACTACGAGAACGCTTCGTATCGTGACGCAAGAAGATCATATCAAGCTTTAAGACATCAAAAGAATAGTCCTTCAATAAGTTCAGTGTCGAATAGCCGCTGCCAAAGTCATCCATCCAAAGTTCATAGCCTGTCTGACGGAACGCATCCAAGGTGTTGATGATCGTATCTTCACTCGATGTCATGATACTTTCCGTGACTTCAATATGAAGCATACGTCTTGGAATATCGTATTTGACGACAAGCGCTTCGATCTCCTTGAAGATATCACAGCTGATAAAGTCGATACGTGATAAGTTGATGGAAATAGGAATTTCCGGTAGTCCCTGACGATAACGCTCGGCAATCTGTTCCACGACCTGTCTGATCACACAAAGATCAAGTCGCCAGATCGTTCTCGCATCTTCTAAAGCTGGAATAAAGGCGCCTGGCTGCAGTAATCCTCTTTCCGGATCGTTCCAGTGGGCAAGCGCTTCTGCTCCACAGACCTGATTGGTCAAAGCACGTACGACCGGCTGATAGTAGACCGTGATCCAATTCTTGTGAATCGCTTCATCAAGATGCGAGACCACATAAGCCGACATTTCAATCTTTTTGCTGGCCTCTTTCGAATAATAAGCCGTAAATGTTTTCACATTCTTGCGGGCTTCATCGCATGCCACACGCGCATAGTTGGAAATCTTCTCACCAGGTAATTCGTGATCATCCCAGACACAGACACTAATGCAGCACTCCACGCTATTGGGAAAGACCTCTTCCACCCTCTTACGAGCTTCAGAGACACGCTTGTCAAGATCATGATTATCGGTCAGCACCGCAAAGTGATCGCCATCTAAATGGGCAATGATGCCTTGCGGGAAACATCTTCTTAAACATCTTGCCATACTGATCAAAAACTGATCGGCAGAAGTGATGCCATAACGTAAGTTGATTAGTTTAAAGTTAATAATATCAAAGTAAAGAACGGCGAGTTCTCCATCCTGATCGACGTCCCGAGGCTGTTTACGAACTTCATTGATCTTCTTAAAGAAGGTACGCATCGTAGGTAGTCCAGTTAATGGATCAAGTCCTTCGTCAAGAGTCGTTGGTGAGGACTGCTCGATCTCTTCATCAATTTCTAAAGCAGACAGGTCCCCTTCGATCTGGCCCTTACCCTTTGCCTTTGCTTCATAAAGATAATGGTCTGCCTGATCAATCAGCTTTCTAAATGATACTTTCGAAGATGGTATGCCACCATAATAACCAATGCTTAATGTCATGCCAAAATCTTCATGGCCGCTAATGGTTTCTGCTAAAGCAAATAATTTTGTCGCAAATGTCTCTCGATCTTTCCCATTGACAATGACTAAGAATTCATCACCGCCATAACGATAGCACTTCTCATCTTCTCCATGAAAAGTCTCATTGAGGTCTTGTCCGACCTCCTGAAGCACACTGTCTCCATAAACGTGGCCATGAAGATCATTGAAATTTTTAAACAAGTCGAGATCGACAAGGGCGATACAAAGCGGATGATCATAAAATGAAGGTAAGTCCTGATCTAAAGCGGTACGATTATATAAGCCTGTCAGCTGATCATGACAGCTGTCACGATAGAGCTTCTCATTTTCATCTTCTCGTTCAAACTTATCTTTTTCTCTTCTTAAGAAACTTAATAAGCGCATATAGTTGACAAGAAAGCAGACGATATACATGATCAATAGATCGACAATATCCTGCCAGGCAAGCGCACGTCCTATTATCGTAAAAACGATGAACACACCAATGGCATTCAAGACGACATTACGAATAAAGGCAGGAATACGTACATTCGGGATCAAATAAATGATCGTCGTCACTAAGATATATTCGAAAAAGAGGCTGCTGTTGTTCTGAGTAGTGAAAAACAGGAGACAGGCAACGATCATATCGGCAGCCATAAAGGCTTGAATGATCAATCCCGTACGCTTTTTTGGCGTTCCATCAAATCGATTCAACTCATGCATCAATAATCCTAAAAAGAAG
>ONFH01000252.1 GCA_900317015.1 uncultured Erysipelotrichaceae bacterium
CCATAACGTTATGTTATTTCATTGTCAATCAAGGTGAAATGTGAAATTATGTTATTTTATGGTATGAAAAAAGGAGATGTGAAAATCTCCTTACTTCACTAATTCTTTCAGTGCTTCGATCAAGCGGTCCATCTGTTCATCCGTCCCGATCGTAATACGCATATAGTTATCAATTCGTGGCTGATCAAAGTAACGGACGATGATGCTTCTTTCTCTTAACTTATGGAAGAGTTCCTTAGCAGGCACTTTGGGATGCGTCACAAAGATAAAGTTGGCATAAGAATCCGTCATTTCAAAGCCTAAGGCTTTAAGTTCTTCACATGTACGTGCTCTTGTCGCCATAACTTTCTTCGCATTGTCTTTAATATAATCACTATCTTCCACGCTCGCTAAGCCGATCTTCTGTGCTAAGGCATCCACTGGATAAGAGTTGAATGAATTCTTCACATCATAAAGGTGTGAGATGATCTCCTTGCCCCCAAAGGCAGCCCCTAGACGGATCCCAGCCAAGCTTCTAAATTTAGAGAAGGTCTGCACGACGATCAAGTTCTCATACGTATTGACTAAGTCGATGACACTTTCCCCACCAAAGTCGATATACGCTTCATCGATGACGACTACACTGTCGGTATTATGTTTTAAAATATCTTCAATATCCTCATGTGATAATAAACAGCCCGTTGGCGCATTTGGATTTGGGAAGATCACACCGGCGTTGTCTTTATAGTAGTCTTCCTTATTGATCGTAAAGTCTTCTTTTAAAGGCACTCTTTCATAGTCAATGTGATATAACTCACAGTACACCGGATAAAATGAATACGTAATATCTGGGAATAATAGCTTCTTTGCACCATTAAAGCATGTTAAGAAGATGATTGCTAAAACGGCATCAGAACCATTTCCTAAATAGACCTGATCATCATTTAAACCATGATAGGAAGCAAGAGCATGACGTAAGTCTTCTCCATCAGGATTTGGGTATAGATTTAAGATCCCGCTATCGAAGGCTTTGATCGCCTCCTGGACCTTTTCCCCCGGACCATAAGGATTCTCATTCGTATTTAATTTAACGAGGTTGCGCATCTTTGGCTGCTCCCCAGCCACATAAGGTTCAACCTTTCTTAAGTTCTCTCTCCAGCTCATAATAGCCTCCTATATTTGTATTTTTTAGAAATTCACAGACAGTTCTTTGTCTTATTTTAATTTTCTATGCATCTCATTATAGTGTGAACGATTCTTTCTGTAAAGAAAAGACTGTACAAAACTGTACAGCCATGATCATTTTGATTTTGTTAAAGCTTGGACGACCTCATGAACATTTTTCGCAGAGACGGGGACACGTTCCCCAGAATATAGTTCCAGATAGTTCTTACCGATCAGCTTCACGCTTTCTTTTTTTATCACATAACTGCGATGGACCTGTAAGAAATGATCATCTAAGCATTTCAGAAATTCTTTCCAGCGCATACGCGCACGAATCGTCTCATCAAGGGTATGAATGATCGTCTCATGGCCTTCCGCCTTCGCATATTCAATGGCACTCAAGGAAAGAAAACGAATATGACGTTGATCATCTTTAATACTGATCAGATCCTCTCTATCTTCTTGTGGAGCCGATCCATTTTGCTGAAGCTCGCTAGGCTTGACGACATCAAAGGCATGCGCATAAGGATGCGGAATCGAATAATGCACATGACAGATCTTTAACTGATCTTTTTTCAACTGCCAGACAAGCGTCAACGATTGTTCCACATAATGAAGCTTTCCATCCTTCGTCGCTATACTGACCACGAAGTGTCCCACGATCACACATGTGTGGAGCTCATTGACGATGGGATAAATTTCCTGATTCGTCACATTATCGATGAAACATCTGCCAGAAAGGAATTTAATTGTCTCATAGACCTGTTCTTTTGTATGATAAAATTCTCCATCCAAAGGACCAATGGCCACGACATCATCGTCGAGATAATCACTGATCATCTCTACCTGACCCTTCCAGAACGCTTTAATGATCGTTCTTGTAGCCATCATCGCCTGATTCAAATACGCTTTTTTCATTCCATTTCAACCACTCTTCATGCATTGTCTATGTCTATTTTAGTAAGGTTAGAGAAATGAAACAAGGGTTATTTTCAAATAATGAAAATTACGAAACAGAATAATAATCTTTCATGAAGGATTTAAATTCAGAAACAAACGCTTTTTGCTTCTTGATCTGTTTGGCACGATCTTTAATTTCATAATAGTCTTCATCAAGATATGTATACTGTTTGCCGATCTTACCATTGGTAATGACTTCTAATGTCGGTGTCCAATCAAATTTAAATGTCTTAGAAAGATTCTTATAGAAATTCTTTTCTTCATTTGTCGCATTCTTTTTACGGGATGCATCACGATAGGCCTTGATATTTAAATAGTAGACGCCTTGATCCTTATGATTTTTTAAATAGTCCTTAAGGATCGGCTCAAACGCCATACAATCCCCACAGTCGGGCCGACCGATGTAAAGAATGAATGAGACATCCTTATTCATATTGGCTTTCAGATCTTTATAAGAAATCTCCTTCACACCTGTCAGTTTTAAACGTGTTGTCTTTTCATTTGTCGTACTGCTACAGCCGACTAAAAAAATACAAAGTAAAGCAATTAACAGTTTTTTCATAACGAACTTCCTTTCTATGAAAAAAAGTCCATGCAGTGGGCACAGACTTTTTATTTCATTTTTTCAAATGATTACTGGAAGCAAGATGGATCATTTTCAATTAAGACGTCGCCATCCATTTCTGGAGGAACTGGCTGTCCTAATAATGTTAAGATCGTTGGTGCTAAATCACCAAGCTTGCCGCCTTCTTTTAATGCGATATGTGAGTTAGTCACGATGAGAGGTACGTCATTTGTCGTATGAGCTGTAAATGGATTACCATCTTCGTCTAATTCACGTTCTGCATTACCATGGTCAGCTGTAATGAGCATTGTACCACCCATTGAAGCGACCTTGTCATAAACATCGCCAACGCATTCGTCAACTGTTTCAACGGCGGAGATGGCTGCTGGAATAATACCAGTATGACCAACCATGTCGCAGTTTGCGAAGTTCACGATGACAACATCAAATTCACCAGAATCTAATTCTTCAATTAATTTATCTCTTACTAAGTAAGCTGACATTTCTGGCTGTAAGTCATATGTTGCAACCTTTGGAGAATTGATCAAATCACGTTTTGCACCCTTGATTTCCTTATCGACACCACCATCGAAGAAGAATGTTACATGGGCATATTTTTCAGTTTCGGCAATTCTTAACTGAGTTAAACCGCGTTCTGATAAATAATCACCTAATGTGTTATGTAATTCAACAGGTTTGAAAGCAACATGGCCCTTAACGCTGTCGGCATAATGCATCATACATACGAAATAGATGTTATTTAATTTAACTTCAGGTACATAGCCCTTATCTTCATAGAATGTTGGGTTTGTAATTAATGTAGCAATCTGAATTGCACGGTCAGGTCTGAAGTTTGCGAAAATAACGGCATCGTTGTCTTCAACGTTACCATCGATGGCACTATTATAGCCTGGAACAACGAATTCATCGTAAACTTCTTCTTTATAAGAATCTTCCACAAACTGAACTGGGTCTGTGAAATCTTTACCTTTCTTACAAACGATGGCATTGTAAGCAAGATCCATACGTTCGAATCTCTTATCACGGTCCATTGCATAGTAACGACCAGAAACTGAAGCGATTTCGCCACAGCCGATTTCATCGATCTTAGCCTGTAAATCTTTGATGAAGCCAACACCTGAATCAGGAGCGACATCACGGCCGTCTAAGAAAGCATGAATGTAAACTTTTTCAACTCTTTCACGACGAGCCAATTTTAATAAAGCATAGATATGATCGATTGAAGAATGTACACCACCTGTTGATAATAAACCAAAGATGTGAAGCTTGCTGTTATTCTGCTTAGCATGCTTGATTGCAGCTAAGAATTCTTCATTATCATAGAATGTACCATCTTTAACAGCCTTGTTGATTAAAGTTAATGACTGGTAAACAACACGACCAGCACCAATGTTCATATGACCAACTTCTGAGTTACCCATCTGTCCTTCTGGTAAACCAACGGCATTGCCAGAAGCATGAATTGTCGTTGTTGGATACATTGCCATTAAATCATCTAAGTTTGGTGTATTTGCTAACTTGACAGCGTTGCCATCAACACGGTCAGTTAATCCGTAACCATCCATAATGCATAATACTATAGGTCTTTTTTTCATTATTTTAATCCTCCATTTGACATCAAAATCATAGCATTATTAAACACCATTTTCAACCTTTAGGCCCATTTAAGAA
The DNA here is from genome assembly GCA_900317015.1 of uncultured Erysipelotrichaceae bacterium. Lineage (GTDB taxonomy): Bacteria > Bacillota_I > Bacilli_A > Erysipelotrichales > Coprobacillaceae > Intestinibaculum. The sequence goes on from ONFH01000252.1 coordinate 4,361, forward strand.
CGCCCTTTCTTCTTAAAGCGCTTTCCTTGAAATGGAATTTCTGCCTTCTCATTTTCATCAATGATCTGATGACCATATTTGATCAGTTTTGGCAGATTCACGTTCTCTTTCCCACGCTGAGAATAAACGACGATCCGGTGTTCAAAGTATTCGAAGCGATTAGAATGAATGATGCTGTTAATATCATTATGGATCTCTTCATCATAATCTATCAGATTATTTTCATGCATCTTTCGAATCAGCACACAGTAAGAAGCCAGTCCTAATTCTAGGTGTAAGATCGTACGGATCCGGTCTTTCCTTAGAATATGTTCTGGAATGATTCCCTCCTGGTCATCAAGCTGGTGCAGGCGATTTAAGATGATCTCCACATTTGTCAGCGAATCTTTCAACGTGTCTAAATAGCAGAGCTGTTTGACTTCCTTCAAATTCACGTACATCACTCCTTCTCTTTTATTATAGGGAAACAGAGTGAATGAAACAAAACATTTAAGCCATCTTTAAAAAATAGTACGAAAAAACAGCCCGTAGGCTGTTTCTAAAACTTCAAGAATCTTCGTACTGAGAAGAATGAGCCAATCAAACCAACGACGCATCCTAATAAAATCAAGATGCCGCTTAATTGCCAAATAAATGGGAATGGCTGTTCTAAGACCATCACGGATGAACTCAGCACTTTGGAGAACTGACCATAGGCGAAAGAATACCCATAGTACAAAGCAATAATTGGTAAGATCGATCCAAACAGACCAATGAAGACCCCTTCGATCATAAATGGTAAACGAATGTACCAGTTAGAGGCACCAACCATACGCATGATCGCAATTTCTGTTGAACGCGATGTGATTGCCATTTTGATCGTATTCGCAATCATAAAGAGAACAACGACAGTTAAGGCAATCGCAAAGATGGCACCGCCATTTCGCACATGCTCTAACAGATTGATCATATCCTGCGTTGAAGAGCCACCATATGTCACTTCATTGACATTGGCAAGATTTTCAATCTCTTTAGCAACTTTGTCGATATTTTTTGCATCCTTCACTTCGACGGCATAAGCGTCACCTAAAGGATTGTTTTTCTTATAAGATTCAAATAATTTCTTATTTTCGGCAGTCTGTGATTCAATCAATTTCTGTAATTCCTGTTCCTTAGAGGAATACGTCACTTTCTTGACCCCATCGATCATATTGATCTGTTCACCGATCTTCTTCGCCTGTTTCGTCGTTGCTTCACGATCGACTTTGACATAGATCGTTAAGCTGTTTTCGATACTTAATGTAATATCATTGACGTTGATGGCAATGATGGCCAAGACCGCAATCAACAGTAAAGTGATCGTGACCGCAAAGATAGATGAAATCGACATGACACCATTACGCCAGATATTTTGTAAAGCTGTCTTACAGTGGTTAGGCAGATTACGAATTGAACTAATAAATTCCATACGCTTTCCCCCTATCCTTCATACTGTGTCAGTGGTGATTCTACATCTTCATAGCCACCAAGGCTTGAATCAGCACGCACACAGCCATCTTCAATTAAGATCGTACGTTTACGATGCGACTGCACGATGATCTTATCATGCGTAACGACGATGACCGTCGTTCCATTAATTTCATTAATTCTTTCAAGTAATTCAATAATACCTTCAGAAGTATCAGGGTCCAAGTTTCCTGTCGGTTCATCGGCAATCAGCACCTTTGGCGAGTTCACAATGGCACGGGCAATCGCCACACGCTGCTGCTGGCCACCAGATAACTCCTTAGGGAAAGCATTCGCCTTATCTTCAAGACCGACTAACTCTAAGACCTTACGAACACGATTACGGATCTTACGTTTTGGTGTATCTGTGACCTGTAAGGCAAAGGCCACGTTTTCAAAAACTGTCTTTTTCGGAAGCAGACGGTAGTTCTGGAAGACGACACCAATTTTGCGGCGGAAATAAGGAACTTTACGATCCTTGATCTTAGCCACATTCGTGCCATCTACGATGACGCGTCCCGTGGTTGGTTTGATTTCTCGATAAAGCAGTTTGATCAACGTTGATTTTCCCGCCCCAGTAGGTCCGATCACATAAACGAACTCGCCTGGGCCGATGCTTAAATTCACGTCATTTAATGCACGGACACCGGTCTTATAGACCATTGTCACGCCTTCAAGTTTTATCATTTCATTCACGCTCCTAGTCTGAATTATAGCATACTATACCTTAATTATAATATTTATTTATAAAAAGTGGGTTCACATTGTGAAAGATGGTATGCTAGACTAAACAAGAGGTGAGAATATGCGTAAGTGTCCGCTCTGTCATGAAGTAATGAATGAAGAAAATTATCTCAGTGATCAGGGATTACGTCTAAGTGATGTGCTTCTGATCGTTCGTCATGAAGACTATACAAAAACCAGCCACCCGTTAAAGGCAGCTGTCTGTCCCAAATGTGGTCATGTAGAATTTTATATTGATATTGAAAAAAAGGAAGTTGTTTAACGACTTCCTTTTAAAGTATCTGATCAGGTAAAGTAAACCCTCGGCCATTCACAGCATGAACATCATTTGAGACCGTAAAAGCATAAGGATCGATCTTCATGACTGCTTCATTAAAGCTGATATACTGACGCTTGCTTAAGACGACCATGATGGCTTTCGTATCATCACGGAGATAGCCCGTCGTAATATTCAAGTACGTAAAGCCACGATCGATCGTCTGATAGATCATCGCACCGATCTCTTCATATTTCTTCGAGATCACAATGACTTGAATATTCGAATTTCCTAAAAGCATCATCCGGTCGATGATCAAAGTACAGATGACCACGTTGATGATCCCATAGAGGATCCCTTCTGGCGAAGTGAATGGCAGCTGACCAATTAAAATCAAAATATCAGTAATATTGATCAAGGTGCCAAGTTCAATCCCCGTCTTCTTATTAATGATGATTGGTGGAATATCCATCCCGCCGGTACTGTAACCTAAACGGAATACGATACCAAGACCAAAGCCCATAGAGATACCAGCAAAGATCGTGCAGAGCATTGGATCATTCGTCAAATGGATCAGCTTTGGCGTTCTTTCAAAAGCCGCAATGAAGAATGGATAAGCAAATGAACTCAATAACGTGCCGACGATAAAGGATCTTCCTAAGAAGAAGAAACCAAAGATCAGCGCCACGACATTGATCACGAAGACCGTCAGTGAAATAGGAATCGGTACAAAGTGCTGAACGATCAGCCCGATCCCGGACACACCACCGGTCATGATGCCTTTCCCTTCGATAAAGGCGTCAATACCCCAGGCCATGATGGCATTGCCAATGCAGACTAAGATAAAGTGGAGAACATATTTTGAGGCATTCTTTTTCATGACTGTGCCTCTTTGACGTACGTTTTCAAATAAGCATAGATCATATCATCAAGATTCCCATCTAAAATCGACTGAGGATCATGTGATTCATAGCCCGAACGGTTATCCTTCACGAGTGAATAAGGATGAAGGACATAAGATCTGATCTGTGAGCCCCATTCGATGGCTTTCTTTTCTCCGGCAATATCTTCCAGCTTTTTCGCATGTGCTTCCTGCATCAGCACATATAATTTACTTTTTAACATCGTCATGGCCGCTTCACGGTTCTGGATCTGTGAACGCTGTGACTGACAAGTCACGACGATGCCCGTTGGAATATGCGTAATACGAACAGCGGAATCCGTCTTGTTAATATGCTGCCCACCAGCACCAGAAGAACGATACGTATCGATTCGTAAATCGTTTGGATCAATGTTCAATTCAATATCGTCATCAATTTCTGGTAAGACTTCGACTGCTGCAAATGACGTATGACGTCGTTTGTTCGAATCAAATGGTGAAATACGGACTAAACGATGCACGCCCTTTTCGGCCTTCAAATGGCCATAGGCATTATAACCGCTAAAACGGACCGTGACTGATTTCAAGCCCGCTTCATCACCAGCTAAATAGTCTTCAATGTCTACTTTCCAGCCTTTCTTTTCACCATAACGAATATACATTCTCAGCAACATATCGGCCCAGTCCTGGGATTCCGTACCGCCGGCGCCCGGATGGATCTCTAAGATGGCATTGGCATGATCATACTCTTCATTGAACAATAAGGTCTTTTCAAAGTTATCCAGATCCTTTTCAAAAGACGTATAGTCTTCCTCTAAAGTGGCTCTAAATTCCGCTTCATCAGGATCCTCTTTACAGTAGGCATATAATTCATCAAGATCATCTAAGCTTTTGACAAGACTTTCATAAGCCTCGACGACCTTCTTCATTTCCCCAAGTTCATTGTAGATCTTGGTAGCCTTCTTCTGGTCATCCCAGAAGTGCTCATCCATCGTTTTGACAGTTAAACCTTCTATTTCTCTTTTCTTGACATCAATATCTGCAGAATTATGCAGTTCTTTTAACAAAGAGCGAGCTTTTCCAAGCCCGCTTTCGATTTCATATAATTCCATTATTTAAAGTCTAACTCAACTGTAATCTCTGGAATGTTCATAGATGTTTCATCACCTGGACGAATACCCATATGAACGATCGTACGAGAAATATCCTGAGAAATAGATTTTGTCATCTCTTCGAACATATAGAAGCCTTCTTCTGTATATTCCTGAAGAGGGTCACGCTGTGCATAAGCTCTTAAGTAAATACCATTTCTTAACTTATCCATAGCATCGATATGGTTGATCCAAGTATGGTCAATGACGCCTAATAAGACACGACGTTCATAATCAGTACGTACTGACTGAGGTAAGTCCTTATTGAAACGTGCATCATACTGCTGAGCGACTAAGTCCGTTAATGCATCGACTAACTTCGCTGGATCATGAGCAACAGCTTCTTCATTGTTGGCCTTGATCGTTGTTAATAACATATAGTTCTTAGCCACATAGTTAACAAGTTTATCAACATCGACAGTCTCTTTATGACCATCTGTCTTTGTATAACGTTTTGTATCTAGTTCGATGGCAGTCTTGAACATTCCACGAACAACATCGCTTAAGTCATCACTTAACATGATATCATCACGTTCTTTATACATGATCTCACGCTGCTGTCTCATAATATCATCATATTCAAGAAGCTGTTTACGAACATCGAAGTTCTGACCTTCGACACGCTTCTGAGCAGATTCGATAGAACGAGTCACCATCTTAGATTCGATGGCTTCATCACCTAAGAAGCCTTCTGTTAAAGCTTTGACACGTTCACTGGCGAAACGCTGGATCAATTCATCTTCGAATGAGACGAAGAACTGTGAACAACCTGGGTCACCCTGACGACCAGAACGACCACGTAACTGGTTATCGATACGGCGTGATTCATGACGTTCCGAACCAATAACCATTAAACCACCGATTTCAGGCACACCAGGGCCTAACTTGATGTCGGTACCACGACCAGCCATGTTTGTCGCGATCGTCACGGCACCCTTGACACCGGCATTCGCGATGATGGCTGCTTCTTTCGCATGGTTTTTCGCATTTAAGACGTTATGACGAATGCCGACCTTATCAAGCATGTCTGATAAGATTTCAGAAGTTTCTACGGCCACTGTCCCTAAAAGGATCGGCTGACCATAAGCATGACGCTTCTGGACTTCTTCGATGATGGCTTTATATTTCGCCGCTTTTGTCGAGAAGACAAGGTCTGGCTTATCATCACGGATGACAGGTTTATTGGTTGGAATGACAACAACACGCATGTTGTAGATCAAACGGAATTCTTCTTCTTCAGTCTTTGCAGTCCCAGTCATACCAGCTAACTTATCGAATAAACGGAAGAAGTTCTGATATGTAATTGTCGCTAAAGTCACAGTTTCCTCTTTAATAGGGACACCTTCCTTAGCTTCAATAGCCTGATGTAGACCATCTGAATAAGCACGTCCAGGCATAACACGACCAGTGAACTGATCGATGATCATGATCTGAGCGTTATGGATGTCATGAGAACCATCATCAGTAGCGATCATGTATTCAACATCCTTTGTCATTGTATAGTTGGCCTTTAAAGCCTGGTTGATATAGTGTACTAAAGCTGTGTTCTTTGGATCGAATAAGTTGTCGACCTTGAAAACTTTTTCGGCTTTGGTAATACCAGCAGGTGTTAAAGTCACTGACTTAGATTCAATATCGACTTCGTAGTCAGCATCTTTTGTTAAGCTCTTAGCGAACTTATCGGCAGATACATACATAGCTGCAGTATGCTTTTTCCCACCAGAAATGATCAATGGAGTACGTGATTCATCGATCAAGATGGAATCGACCTCATCGACTAATGCATAATGTAATGGTCTTAAGACTTTTTCAGAATATTCAGTAACCATGTTATCACGCAAGTAATCGAAGCCTAATTCTGAGTTTGTCGTATATGTCACATCACACGCATGCATACGACGTTTGTCGTCAGCATCTAATTCACGTTCGTTTAAGCCGACTGTCAAGCCTAAGAATTTGAAGACCTGACCATTTAATTCACAGTCACGTCGTGCTAAGTATTCATTGACTGTAACGACGTGCACGCCCTTGCCTTCGAGGGCATTTAAATAAACAGGGAAGATAGATGTTAATGTTTTCCCTTCACCAGTTTTCATTTCAGCGATATCACCATTGTGTAAGGCGATTCCACCCATTAACTGGACCTTGAATGCCTTTAAGCCAAGCACACGCCAAGCGGCTTCACGAGCGACCGCAAATGCTTCTGGTAAGATATCATCTAATGTTTCACCCTTTGCTAAACGTTCCTTAAAGAATGTTGTCTGGGCTTTTAATTCTTCATCTGAATAATCCTGAACCTGTGGTTCAAGCGCTAAAATTTCATCAGCTTCTTTTGCTAATTTACGGACGATCGACTGATCCTGAGAGAAAAGCCCTTTTAATCGTGCCGCAAAGCCTTTTTTATTTTTCTGAGGTGTTGTTGAGAAAGGAAGAGGTTCCGCATCATACTTTTCATCTTCGAATGTATCGACGTAGATGTTTTCACCTTTGTGGTCTCCTAAATCAACGATTTCCGCATCAGCATTTAATTCCTGATGTTCAACGCCTTCTTTTTTAATTCTTTTTCTAACTTTCTTTTTAATTTCTTGTTTCTTTTTAGGCATGAAATTAATCTCCTTTCAAAACATACGCGAGCATATTATAGCATAACGCTATTAAAATACAAACCAAAAAATATGCGCATATTCTAGCCTAAAAAGAGCTTCATTTCAAGAAAAAAACGCATGTGAGGACAGCACTAGAGCACTGAGGCTAGCGGGATCATAAAGACGGATCAAGCGAGCACACGTCTTAAGCGTCTCCCCAGAGGTGATCACATCATCAAATAAGAGGACGTCTTTTCCATTTAAGGCTTCCCCATGATCAATGCCGATCACCTCACGAACATCTTTACGACTTTGGAAGTCATGGTCACTTTGCTTATAGGCTTTTTTCTTATAAAGGCCTTTAAAAATATGATGTGAAAAGGTCTTAACGATTTCAACATTAGGCGCAAATAAGCGCTTCTCATTAGCCTTTTTCTCACTTGGGGCCACGGCTACGACCATTTCTCTTGTCATCATCTTTAAGTCTCTGACATCATTGACTAAGAAAGCATCTTTCAAAGCATAATCATACTGCCCTTTATACTGAAAAAGTAATGATCTAAAGAATTCATTGTAATAATAAAGAACGCGTACCGGCAGACCATCAAGATCAAATACCTGATCACGGCGGTCAAACTTTGATAAACATTCTAAACAGATGGGAAATGGTTCAAAGAAGCGCCGAACGCTTACCTCCTCTTCTAAATTCTTATGACAGATCAGACATTCATGGCATTGAGTTTTTTTGTCGTTTTGACGCATGCGATCTCCTCCTTTGAAATATAACGGTCCACAAAGATCACGCTCCCTTCTTCATGACCGATCTTACGTCCCACTCGCCCGGCGATCTGCATCAAGGTCCGTTCATCAAAGATCAGATGTGAGGCTTCCATCACGATGGCCTGGGCATTATCGATCGTCACCCCTCTTTCTAAAATGGTCGTCGTGATCAATACCTCGATCTCACCATTTCTTAAGGCATCTACATAATTATTGATCTCTGGTGTATGGGAAGAGACCCCTGCCACTTTAAAATGCTTTAAGTGTTTCGCATAATACGCTAAGTCCTCTTTTCTTGGGACATAGACAAGCACTTTCTGTTTCTTTGTTAACATCTGTTTGATCAAAGCTCTTAAATAGACAAACCAGAACGGCTTTGGTAAAAGACGAATATGGGGCACCGGAAGATCATGACCATGATAGCGACGATTCATGATCAAAATATCTTCATCATGAATGTCACAGCTCGTCAAAGTCGCCGACATCTTGACAAAACAGCCGCCAACGCACTGATGAAACATTGCTTCTAAGACATCATCACCATAAAAGGGAAAGGCATCAGCCTCATCCATTAATAAAAGATCAAATGGTGTATTGACGAAGCGGTAGAGCTGATGAGCAGTACAAATAATAAAGGGAGCGTCTAAATGTTCAATATGGCCACCATAGATCAGACCGATCTCCACCCCACGAAAGCATTCTTTAAAACGTTCATAAAGTTCAATACATAAGGCCCGGCGAGGAATCGTAAAACAGACACGACCACCGGTATTTAAAACATGGCTGATCACGCCAAAGCTCATCTCGGTCTTCCCCGAGCCACAGACCGCCATGATCAAGGTATCCTTTTTCTTCTCATAGTTCTCAATCAGACGATCACTGATCTTCTGCTGCGCTGGTGATAAAGAAAAGCCCATGTGATAAGTCACATGGACATTGCTGGTGTGAATGACTCTTTTCTCAATCACATCATCACTAAAGACACGATTAAAGGAAATACAATGACGACAGTAATAACGGTTCCCAATCGGGAACAGATCTTCACTGCCACATCTTGGACACTTCATAACCTCATCTCCTATTTTGAGTTCTACTTGGTGAAACAATAATGAATGAAATCTTCATCACCTCTCTCCACACTTTTTGTTCTACTTAGTTAAACACCAAAGCAAGTGAAATCTTCTCACAAATCTGAAAAAAATTTTTTCTGAAACGTGTCTTCATTGATGAATGAGATCTTCATCACCCCTTTCCACATTTTTCGTTCTACTTAGTTAAACACCAAAATGAGTGAAATCTTCTCACAAATCTGAAAAAAATTTAAAAACTTTTTGAAACGTTCGCTTCATGGTGAATCAGGAGCTCGTTTCTCTTCTCCACAATTTTCGTTCTACTTAGTTAAACACCAAAATGAGCCAAATCTTCTCACAAATCCGAAAAAAATTTAAAAAATTTTCAAGCGAAATAAAGTAGGCCTCTGAATCAATTCAGAGACCCCTTATCTTATGCGGAGAAAAA
>ONFH01000251.1 GCA_900317015.1 uncultured Erysipelotrichaceae bacterium
ACAAACTTACCGGCTAACACACTTACTTTGAAGAAGGGGAAAAGTAAGAAGTTAAAAGTTAAGGTCGTTGCAGCTAAGAAGGTTTCTAAGAAAGTTATATGGAAATCTTCTAATAAGAAGATCGTTCAAGTTACAAACGGTACAGTCAAGGCAAAGAAAAAAGGGAAAGCCAACGTAACAGTTTATGCGAAGGCTGATAAGAAGAAAAAATTTGTGATCAAGGTCACTGTTGGAACGCCGGTTACAAAAGTGAAATTAGATAAGGTAAATCTTTCCTTAAAAGAAGGGGATACAGCAACTTTAAAAGCGACTGTATTACCAAAGAATGCTAGCAACAAGAGAGTCGTATGGCAGACATCTAATAAGAATGTGGTTGCTGTTTTAAATGGTCATGTGAAAGCTGTGAAAGCAGGTCAGGCTACAATTAAGGCTTTAGCTGCTGATGGTTCTAATAAGATGGCAACATCTAAGGTCAAGGTTTCTGCGAATACAACAACACAGCCAGATAAGACGCAGTCTAACCCTACGCCAACGCCAACACCAACGCCAACACCAACGCCAACGCCAACACCGACACCAGAGAAGAAAACATATACAGTTTCTTTCAAGACGAACGGTGGATCAGATATTGATGATGTAAAAGTAACTGAAGGCGAAACGTTAGATGTACCTGATAATCCAGAAAGAAATGGATATAAATTTAAAGGCTGGTATACTGATGAAGATTTAAAGAATGCTTATGATTACGATTCTGCAGTTACAAGTGATTTCGTTCTTTATGCAAAATGGGAAGCTGTCGTTGATCTAGGAACGATTGAAAACAAAGTCAATAACGGAACACTTGACGCAAAATATAATCCAGATGGAACAGTAAGTACTATTGATGGTCAATTTATTGATCAGAAGGTCAACTCAAAAGAAGATGCAAAAAATGTCTTAAATACCTCTGCAGGAATCATTAGTAATGACTTTTCAGCAGACGATGGTGAAATTAAGAAGACGGAAAGTACCTTAAGTAATGGAAAAGTTTTCTATAAATTTACACCGGAAATTAGTGGATATCCAGTCGTAGGTAGTGGTGTGACACTTGTTACTGATTCAGACGGAACTGTTGATGGCCTTACAAATAGTTATAAGTTTAATTATTCAGATATTGATCTAGATTCATCAACAATTGATGAAAGTGAAGCATTTGATGATGCTTACGATGAATTTGTAAAGAAAAATGATGGTGTCAAATCATTCCTAGAAAAGATTGCCGAAAATGACAATACAAAAGATTATGATGATCTCTATGCAGATTTTAAAGACACATTTGATAAGGATGATATCAAGAAGGTCATTTATTGTACAGATGGTAGTACAAAGCTTGTTTATCAAGTTCCAATCGTTTTAAACGGTGGAAAAGATAAAAAAGGTTATACATTACCATGCTTAAATTATATCTATTATGTCGATGCATATGATGGATCAATCTATAAGACGATCAATAACCTTGAGGGTGCGACAAAGAAATTAACTCTTAAGGATCTTAAGAATAATGATCGTTCCGTTAATATGGTTAAGGATGCATCAGATTATGAGTTTAAAGATGAAGAACGTAATATCGAGACATATAAAGTTGAAGACAAATATGAATATTATGATGAAGATGAACATGAATTTTATGAAGTAGATGATCTTCCTGGTACGATTGCTAAAGCCACAAAAGAATATTCATCTTATCGTTATGATAAAACAGCTGTTTCAGCTGCTGCTAATACGGCAAAAGTTTATGATTACTACAAGGGTGTTCTTGGTCGCGATTCCTTTGATAGCAAGGGTGCCAAGATCAAAGTTTCATATAATTATGGTACAGATTACGAAAATGCCTTCTGGACAAGTGATGAACAGCAGATGGTCTATGGTGATGCTGGTAACTTTGCCGCTGCAACTGATGTAGCTGGTCATGAATTTACTCATGCAGTCATTAATTACGTTGTTGGTAACGGCAAGGATACAACTTTAATTTATGATGGCGAATCAGGTGCCTTGAATGAATCTTATGCTGATATCTTCGGTATGTTGATTGAAGGTAAAACAGGTACTGATCGCTGGAATTTAGGTGAAGATTCAGACGAAATCGTTAGAAACTTTGCAAATCCAAGAAAGTATGATCAGCCAGATAACTATAAAGATCTTTACACTGGTACAGATGATAATGGTGGCGTTCATACAAACAGTGGCATCTTCAACTATGCAGCATATAAGATGATGACAGATTCACGTACAAGTGGCGTAAGTATGAAAGACTGGGCGAAAATTTATTATCAGTCATTATTCTACTTAAATACGGATGCAAATTTCGTACAGGCAAGATATGCCGTTGTGAGAGCTGCTGAAGATCTTGGCTTTGATGCTTCAGTCATTACTGCTATTGAAGATAGTTATGATGATGTTGGTATTAAGGATCCAAAGATGATCAAGATCGTATTAAGATGGGGTGAAGAACCTGAAGATCTTGATTCACACTTAGTTGGTGAATTCTCTGATAGCACTAAAAATTTCCATACGTATTTTATCCACACTCAGGCTGTTCATGATAAAGTATTCCAGGCTGATCTTGATCATGATGATATCGATTCTTATGGACCAGAAATTACAACGATCCGTCAGTTAGATCCTGGTACATACTCATTCTATGTTCATGACTTCACAGATCGAGAAGATACTGAATCTGATGCGTTATCTCAATCTGGATGTGAAGTCACTGTCTATGAGGGATCAAAGAATCATGTCATCGGTAAGTATAAGATTTCTGGAGATGAAATCGGAACAAGATGGAATGTCTTTAAGCTTACAATTGATGATGATCAAAATGTCGACATTGAAGAAGTGAATACGTTCGAAAATGAAGATACATCCTATATGGACTGGGACAACTACTAATAGAATGAACAGATAGGAGATCGACTCTTAATGAAGAAATTTTGTCTGATCGTTATTTCTGTACTTGTGTTATCAGTTGTAGTCGGCTGTCAGAAAAATCAAGCAAAGACATTTAAAAAAATCAAAACTTTAAAAGTCAGTTGTAAAACTAAAGATCTTACGAATCGCAA
>ONFH01000269.1 GCA_900317015.1 uncultured Erysipelotrichaceae bacterium
GGATCACTTGCTAAAGCACGAGCGATGGCAACACGCTGCTGCTGACCACCAGATAATCTTGCAGGATAAGTTTTTGCCTTGTCTTCAAGACCAACTAACTTTAATAAATTATAAGCTTTCTTTTGGGCTTCTGCTTTCTTCACACCTGCGATCTTTAAAGGAAAGCATACATTATCTAGAACGCTTTTTTGCATTAATAAGTTGAAAGACTGGAAGATCATGGAGATCTTCTTACGTTCAGCTCTGAGCTGTGCAGGATTTAAATCACTTAATTTTGTACCCTGGACAATGATATCCCCTGAAGTTGGCTGCTCTAAGAAGTTTAAACATCTTACAAGCGTAGATTTACCGGCACCAGACATACCGATGATGCCAAAGATATCACCTTTTTCAATAGAAAGATTGACATCTTTTAAGGCTTCTACATTCCCTTCCTCAGTGGAAAATGTTTTGGATACATGTACTATTTCTATTTCTGCCATAAACATATTCCCCCATATGTAAATATTATAATTCCTATTAACTAGGTACGTTAATAGTATCTTTAAAAATTTGTCACGTCAATAACTTGTTTATTGAAATAAACTATAGCCACTTATTAATGGTTGATCTTCTCATATTGACATCAATTCCTGGAATTGTTAGAATATAGTCATGCTCGAGTGGTGGAATGGTAGACACGCTAGTTTCAGGTACTAGTGGTTTATGCCGTGAGGGTTCAAATCCCTTCTCGAGCACCATTTTTTATATACAGGCACGGAGAATCTCCGTGCTTTTTAGCTTTCAAACCAGCTGTTAAAAGACGAAGACGATCCCCAATCCTTTGATCAAGTGCCTCTGCTGGGACGTCTTCATCATTGGTGATGATCATTTGGGCAGTGATCGAGATGAGATAGGAGATAAACGTATTGAAATAGGGAAAGAGAGCATCTGATGTGATGTCAAGATTACTTTCATCACCAACGCTTCAACATGAAGCAGGGATTATAAAGGTTGCCCACCATAACTATTTAGTCGCTATGTATTGTGCGATGCCAGGTTTAACGGCAGAAATGATCAACTGGAGGTTCTGGTGGCATCCAAAGAATGATTTACGTTATCAAATCTGGTTCCCCTATGCTCATCATACAATCACATATGATCAAAGAAACAAGAACTATTTTGAACAAGAACAACAGCCTATTGAAGATAACAATATCCAAAGAAGACGATTGGGGGCAAGACATCATCATTAGAAATTGATTTCGTAATACCTGAAGAGTTTGGCTTTTTGCAAAAATTGATGAAAGAGAATCATATTAGGAATGAAAGGCCTTATGAAACATACAGAGATGGCTCATATTTTTAAGGAAACAGATGATGGTCTCTTTATGTATAGCCGTTTCTAGATGGGGGAACTCATGAAAAATAAACTGGTTAAGAAGCTTGCCATGAATGAGAATCTTGCTAAAGGGATGGCTGAACACTGCTACATAGAACATCGTAATTGAAAAGAGGTCCTTCCTGATCTTTATAAGGAGTATCGTAAATAAAAAAGGCTGATCGCATAGAGACGATCAGTCTTTGCTTTATTGATGATAAGCCGGGATCTTTGAATAGTCACCTGGATTACCACTTGAGTCTTTCCAGTAGTACTGAAGAAGTATTCTTTTTATCCGCAGCTACCTTTGCACGATTAATAATATTCGTAATACTGTAAGGGTTGATGTTGAAAATATAAGAGTAATACGTTGATTGATTTGAATTCGTATTGAGTGTATCAAGCACATCATTTCCGTTAGGATCATTTTGGGATTGAGCAATTTTTACAGCTGTATGAATGCCTTGAGCACTATGTGCACCTCATAATATCCACCCCATTCAGTTGATCAATGGTATGTCCACGGCTGCCATTGTCTTTATTGCGAGAATTTATATCTGTACTTCCTAAAGACATAAATTACATATAATAGAGGCTGTTATTATAAACGACAAGATCACCTGGCAAATAGATAGAATCGGAATCGAATTCTGCAGGCTGAGGCGTTGATGTTGGCGCTTGAGTGTAAGCGTCAGTAGATAATCGTTCCCAATAGGAATAACTGTAAATACTTCCCATTTTGGTGTGTTCAAGGGGCAAATACAAGAATGGCATTTGCATTGGAAACAACAGATTTCTCTGCATCGGCACCGGTATAGCGCAGAATAGCCGAAAATTACAGAGAATCCTCTTTTAAAGTTTGTATATGATCTTGAATATATTTTTTTGATTCATTATTTTTTACGACACAATTGATGATATTATTCTTAAGTTTAGACCCTTTCACGGTCGTAATGTAGTCTCTTTTCACATAGA
>ONFH01000248.1 GCA_900317015.1 uncultured Erysipelotrichaceae bacterium
CTAAGGTAAGATCACTGTAAAGCTTCCCGCCTGTTTTTCAACGACAAAGCTTAACATAATATTTTTCAATGCATTTTCACGTGCTGTTTTTAACATCTTTTCAAACCCTCTATAAGCATCCTGATGGAACTCATAGATGACATTCTTCTGTGCATACTGGCGATAAGAAACGGCTGCTTTTAACTGTTCTAAATAATCGACCTGTTCGATCCAGGCATTATCTAAAGCATTTAAAACACAGATACGAACATATTGTGGATAACGCTGTTTAGGGGCAAGTTCATTCTTTCTTTCATTTAAGCGGTCATGAATGATCATCATCAATGTCTTCTTCAAATCAGTATGATAATCCAAAGAACGATCAAATTTATACTGAATATGATCAAGGATGTATCGTTCAACTTGTGCTTCATCTGGTTGACTTGCAATAAAAGCATCCACGCTTTGTTCAATCAATGATTCAATATGTACATCATCAGTCAATTTGTCATCTAAAATATCATTTCTTAATTTATAAATAATCGTACGCTGGGCGGATGTCGAACTATCATACTCTAAGGTACGCATTCTGGCACGATAAGCTTCGACTTCATTATTACGTTGGGCATGATCAATTAAACGAACCACATGTCTTCGTTTGATCTCATCACGATCACTATATTTCTGTAATGACTTCGCACCATAATCTTGAACGATCTTATCATCAAGACAAACGAAGAACTGTGAACAGCCAGGGTCACCCTGACGTCCCGAACGCCCTCTCGCCTGTGTCTCTAAACGTTTATTAGCCATACGACCAATACCGAGTACATAAAGACCGCCTAATTCTTCTACCCCTTTACCAAGTTTGATATCAGTTCCACGACCGGCAATGGCGGTCGCAATGGTTACGGCATTTCTCACTCCAGCATTCTTTATGATTTCTGCCTCCTTAGGTACATTATAAGCATTTAAGACATTGTGTGGAATACCATCCGCAAGTAAAGTCTGTGAATAAAGATAAGACATTTCAATGGAGCTTGTCACCACTAAGACCGGCTGTCCTTTTTCATGGGCCTTTAATAGCTCTTCCATTGAGGCATTGAACTGGCCATCAAAGGAACCAAAATAACGATCAGGAAGATCTTTTCGAATGACTGGACGATGCGTTGGAATAACAACGACATCCATATCATAGACCGACTTTAATTCTTTTTTATCAGTCGCAATGGAACCACTCATGCCTGCCTTCTTTTCAAACAATCTAAAGAAAGCCTGATAAGTGATAGAAGCCATCGCACGCATCTCACGAGAAGGATCTAATCCTTCCTTCACTTCGATGGCCTGATGCTGGCCAGCTTTTAATTTCGTATTGGCGACCATACGGCCACTGCCGGCATCCAGTAAAGCAATCGTACCATCATTAACAAGATAATCTTCATCACGTTTCATTAAGACATGGGCTTTTAAAGCTAAGCTGATATGTCTTAAAATCTCATAATACTGACTCGTATACAGATCATGAACCCCAAAGAACCTACGTGCTTTATTAAATCCCGTCTGTGTTAACCAGACCTGTTTATCTTCTTCGACATAGTCTTCCTCAGGATCTAAGGAAGAAACGAAATAATCTGTATTCTTATAAAGGTTTGACTGCACTCTTGGTGCTCCAGAAATAACTAACGGCATATTGGCCGCATCCAAGAACACGGAATCTACTTCATCGATCAACACAAAGTAGAAAGGACGCATATAACGATCTGCTTTAGAAACGGCTAAGTTTTCTAGCAGATAATCAAAGGTCAAAATAGAATGCGTCGTATAGACGATATCACTGCTATAGATCTCCTTCTTCTCTTCGGAAGTAAACTGCTTCGTTCCTTCAGGAACGGAGATGCCAATGGAAAGACCGAGATAGCGGTATAACAATCCCATTTCTTCACCATCACGTCTTGCTAAATAATCATTACTTGTTAAAAGGATCGTACTCTTACCAGTCAAGGCATGAAGATATAAAGGAAGAGTCGCCGTTAAAGTCTTTCCTTCCCCAGTCTTCATTTCCACGAGCTTTCCTTCAAACATGGCTATGCCGGCTAAGACTTGTTCATCATAGGGAAACTTGCCTAAGACACGCATGGCGGCTTCACGAGCCACCGCATACGCTTCGACAAGGATCGACTCTAAACTCTCCCCATCTTTGAGGCGCTTCTTAAAGGAATCCGTCATGCCTCTTAGTTCTTCTTCACTTAATGACTGCATCTGTTCTTTAAGATTATTGATCTTTTTTAATGTACGATACAGTTTTCTTAATGCATGCTTCATAGATCATCACCTAACAAATAGCGCTGATCAATAAATCGGGCACTAAATTTTTTATTTTCGACAATGTTCTCTGTCAGATCAATGACATCACTGCGAGGAAAGCGCAGATTTAATTTCTCTACGATTCGTTTGCCAATCGGTCCATAACAGATCAAATGTAGTTTCTTATAAGTATTTCTTTCCACGATTTGATCAAACTGGTCACTGCTTTCTCTTCCTGGCAGAATGATCGGATCATCATATTTTTCTAAGACCTCATCACTAGGATAGCGAATGATCTCGCCTTGTGGTTCTAGACAGATGACATTGTATTCATCCTTCTGCTCATCTAGTGGTTCTTCAAATCCAGCTAATGAAATATCAATTCTTTCATAGATGATCTTCTGCGCACTGCCTCGTAAGAGCTCTAAATTATAGTAGTAACAGTCCTTGGGATATTCGAAGATATCAATAAATTTATTGGTCATAAAGAAACCAATATTTTCATCCTTATGATTATAGAAGTTAAAACGTAAATAACAGGCATTCTTTGGTGTCGTTTTGATATAAGAACGGACATAATAAGATTTCCCGCCTTCTAAAAAAGGAAGGAGCGGTTCATGACGATCTTTCTGATAGTTTGTTAAAGAATACCATGATTTGATGGCCACTTCTGGAGGCATCATCGTATTCTCAAAGTGAATACGATAATTATGATGAGTCAGCTGAGAACCATACAGATAAACATTCTGTGTTAAAAAGCCCCAGTGGATCGTATAAATATCACTTCTTGCCATAGTCTACCTCCTATTAAAATCATCTGCTAATAAAGCTTCATACTGCTGCACGAACCAGTTGACGATGGCTGCCGTCTCATCATTATGTCGTCCTTCAATACCCTTTCCAAAGATCAGCACATCCTGATCAGAGAACTGTGAGACAAGCATACTAAATGCTTTTCCATCATAGTCATCATTACGCATATAAGCGACCGGCATCTTAACACCATTAAGATCTGCCTGTTCGACCTTTTCCCAGATCCTCTGATTAAGAGATCTGGCATCATCTTTAGCCACGCCACCTTCAACACTTAATAATAAATCAAGTGATGTTGGGAATGATTCAGGACGAAAGATCGTTTCATTGTCCGCCATCGTCCCTAAGTTCACAAGTGGTTTCCCCAGGATGATGGCATGAGGATGGATCTGACAGCCATAGTACAAAGCCCCAAAGGCCCCCATTGAAAGACCAGACACAATGATCTCATTCCATTCAAAATGTAATAATGAACGATAATGATCAATGATCTTGAGGATCTGTCCCTCAAACTCATCATCCCCTAAATAGAAGGCCCCGCCTTCTAATCGTGGATCAGAGAACAAGAGAAATGGCGCTCCAAAGCTTCTCATCATATGATAGCCTTCAAACCCTTCCAATGTTCGATAACCTGAAAAATAAATATTCAGTGGTGGTTTTAAGTCACCACCATGATAGAAATAAAAGAACTCCTGTCGTTTCTTGTTAGCATAACGTTTCCCACCAGGAAGCATGATGCCAGTATCATAACGAGAACGACGAATATGTAAGGTCCCGATTTCTAGATGTCCCTCTCCCTTGGCATTTAAAGAAAAGTTCAAGGAACCAGAGGCCGGTAAATGATCGATCGTGATGGGCTGATCCATCTCCTGTTCACTGAATGTTTTTTCATAGACGATATGATCAACAGAACCTGCTTCGATCTCTTCAATTAAAAGTTGCAGCTGGACATTTTCATCTTTTACATATTCTAACCAAAGATCAATAGGGTGATCATTTGTGATCGATATGCCATACTGCCAGTATAAGAGCTGTTTAAAGTCTCTGCCAAAAAAGCCATCTAAGAGTACGTATTCATTGCCTTTTAACTCGATCTTCCCACGGAAGCTTTTATGGGCACGGATCATCGAAACATCAAACTTACTGGCATTTTGTCCATAGACATAACGGATATGTAATTCAGGAATGAGATCTTTTAACTGATCATGATCAATGAATTGGATCTGATCTTTAGTAAGCAGATCTCCAAACTGTTTATAATAGTCTTCATAGTCTTTTAAAATGAATGTCCCATAAAAAGGGAATGAAGGACGTAAAGTCAGTAGATCCTGCTCATCGATTTTTTGATTGAAAAAGATGACCTGGTAATCTTTTTCAAGGGTCAAACTTGATGAACGTTCAAAATTGACTTTTGAAAAGTCATACATGTTTTCCCATTCTTCTTCACCAATTTCTAATACATTTATTTTCTTACTCATGGTTAATGATCTCTTTCCATTTATTTAATATCTCTTCCCCAGTATTTTCCTGAATCATCGAATAACAGTACACAAGGGAAGCATTCCAGTGATCAAGATCTTCTAAATAGTATTTGATATCCTGTTCTAGATCACTTAAGACTAAGCCGTTCTTCTTATGTTTGACATAGTCATTCTCATCTCTTACGATTTGGGGAATCCCTGAAGACATCCCGGCGATCATCGTAAAGACATCTGGATGCTCTCTTAAATCGACAATTAAACGGATATCTTTGAGTTCTCTTAATAAATCATTTTCAGTCATGATCTTTCTAATAAACACACGTTCCTCTTTAGGGATCTCAATTTCACCATTTACATTATCGCCCTCTAAAACGAAGTCCTCGATATTGGCAGCTTCTAAACATTCATGAAGATCATCCTTTACTTGCGTCTCGATCTCATGCTGGAAACTATATAAGCCAAGATAAAGCTGAACATTAGGATTTGTCTCCATATACTGTAAGATGGTTATGATGTGCTGCTTATTGATCATCTTCTCAATTGGATAATAGATCTTTAAGAGATGGGTACGCTGACTTTGCCCTAATTCAAATCGTGTATCAAAAGGTGAGATATTATAGACATTTTTTAAATGAAATTGATTTTGTAAGATATCAATACCTTCCTGACGATCCACGATCAAGGCATGAGGCTTTTTTAATTCCTCGATATGGTCTGGAATATTCATACGCGTGCCATAAATACTCATGATGACCTTCTGTTTGATGGGGGCATTGAGGACGATATGATTATGATGTTCATCTCCAGCCATAATGATGACATCATCAGATGAATGACTCTCCATGAAGTTGGTAAACTTTTCCCCGATCAATTCATCAAGGCTGCGATACATCTTCTTTTGAAAGTCCTTTTTATAATCTGGATTGATGTAGACAGTACCATTCACATTCACCATCCGCATGACCCAATCCGCTCTTTCATTATAGAAGTTTGTATATTCTTCAACGCCTTCGTTATAAAAAGTGACAGAAGATATAAAGCCTCGATCATCAAAGATCACTAACCGTGTTTTTACATCCTCTTTATAGAATGTCACTGATAACATGAATCCTTCTTTGCCAAAATCAATGCTGGCATAGAGCTTTCCGTCTCGCTTTGCCAGAATGACAAAGGGTGTGAAGACCCATTCTACATCACCTGGCCAGTTCAGATCACGATACGTAAATAAGCCTACTTTTCTGGCTTTAATACCCTGGGCCTGATCAAATAATGAGACATAAGGAATATCTAAAAGATCTTCTCGATGTAAGGTATAACGTAATTGTGGACTATAACCTAACATGAGCAACGTGACGTCTTCATTTTGCGATGCAAAGATGTGAAGCTGACTGATCGTATCATCAAAGTCACTGTTCTGCTGCTTCGCATACCAAGGGAGATCTGAACAATTAAGAGACCCATCTTTGCGATACCATGATGGAATAAAATAATACATCAGCTACACCTCCAGCAGTTCCTGTTCATAACGTTTACCTAATGCTCTTGTTTGATATTCTTCTTTAATATTTAAAACGATACTCACTAAGATCAAAAACGATAAAGGCATTGAGAAGAGATCATTCATCCCTTTAAAGCTCAACCCAACGATCAACGGTAAAACAACGATCAGCGTTGTTAAAGCACTAGATAAGACGGCATAATAAGCGACAATAAAATGTAAGAAAGACGATGTTTCTTGTCCAGGCATAATGCCTTCAATACAGTCTCCAGCTTTTTGTAAGTCTTCCGCAATTTCCTTAGGATCCACGAACATCATTGAAAATAACACACTTAAGAAGAAAAACATCAATGCATAAACAACTAAGCCAAAGACTTCTTCAAGATTCAAATGCGTGGCGATATAAGCAATGGGTCTGGCAAATGGGAATAAAGCATGTAAAAAAGAAAACAGTGCCCCTAGTAAAGAATACAAGGCGATGATATACATAGCCGGTAAAGTCCCTAATGGTGAAAACTTGATCTCAATATAGTTCGTATCCGCATATTCATTATGGATCATCGCTTTAAAAACAGTCATGCGTCGTTCACTTTCATACATGATGATCGACAAGATGACGGTCAACACAATATAAGCAACACAGAGAATCAAAGCCATCAGAAAGAATGGATCTGTATGTTTGGCAGTGATATATTTACGGACGATGCCAGCCATATTGGTCAAGATATTAATGACGATAATGGCCGAAGGACCACCGATTCCATACTTACTATTCTTCTCCACACACCAGACGATCAGACAGGCGCCAGCAATCATCTCCGCCATGATCATCAGCTGGACATTCAAGAAGCCATATTGATTCACGACCGCCCCTCTCACCGATAGATTCTGCAGGCGAACGATTGCTAAAACGATCGAAAAAGCAAGCGTTAAGACGACCTGGATCACACGCATACGATAAGGTGAAACTTTATTGGCTTCCTTATCCATAAAGAAGCTGATCACTCTCGTTAAGATCATCGCACTCATCCATGGCGACAAACCTAAGATAAATAATGATGGAATTTGTGGATCATTTCCGACAATGTATTCCATCATCTGCGTCAAAGAGGCCATTGGCGCTTTATTATTAAAGACCACAAACATCAATGGGACATTCTTACCTAGAATATAGATCAACGTCACCATGATGGTAAAAAGTATTCTCTTTTTCATTCATTGCGCATTACGTCAACCGACGTAACTTCCTCCCTTCGCCCGTCAAAATCAAATCATTATGATACGTATATGTTTATTATAAAAGTGAAAGAAAGGGCAAGTAAACCCTTACTTACCCTCATCTCAAAATTAAATCTTAAGAGATTTATTTCTTATGTTTCTTTGTCAATGCGACTCCGGCAACGATTGCACCACCGGCAAGACCAGCCACATCTTTAGCAATGTTCGTTGGATCACCCGTCGCAACTCCGCCAGATGTTGATGTTTCACTACTAGCCGCTTCATACTGAGAAATCGTTTCGCTTGTCCTTGCCTCACGACCATTTGAACCTTCTTCATCGGTTGCCTCGCTGACCGATGGACCTGAAGACTCTAGGTTCTGGTACTGTGACTGTGATGCACTGCCACTTTCTTCAGAGGCATAAGAGACGCTTGTGCTTTCTGTTTCTGAACTGCTGTAGAGAGAGTTCGATTCACTTGAACTTTCACTCGTAGTTACCGAAGTACTTGTGCTCTGTGATTCAGATGTTGAATACTCGCTTGTTGAACCACTGCCACTTTCACTTGTCGTCGTACTTTCTGACTCTGACTTTGACTCGCTTGTGGAATCGGAATTGCTTGTAGACTTGCTTACACTGTCAGATTCTGACTTCGATTCACTTGTTGTATCGCTATTGCTTTCACTCTTTGATTCTGATTCACTCTTCGAAGTGCTCTCGCTTTCACTCTTTGAG
>ONFH01000247.1 GCA_900317015.1 uncultured Erysipelotrichaceae bacterium
CTCAGTGGCTTATCAGGGTTCTTTAAGGCCTTTCCAGCTTTTTATTGGTTAGGCATTCTGGCTGGCATTGCCTTATGCGCCTTAGCCATCTATCGTTATATTCATGTCAAGGACGAAAAAGTGAATCTCATTTATGCTGTTGCTTATGGTATCAATATCATTCTTATTTCTCAGCTTAGCAACTTGAATGATCTTTCTAAAAGCATTGCCAGCAATGACTATGGGAATACGTTCTTGTATGGACTTTCAGCGGTCAGTGATTTATCAAAATACAAAACAACGTTTATCTTATTGATCATCGTTGGCGCAGCAATCTGCTTCTTTGGTTTTGCAGTCAAGAGACAGATGGAAAACAAGGGTAAGATCAGTCCTTACTTCGACGTTCATAAAGACCAATGTGATAAAGATTAAGACACATCTTCGGATGTGTTTTTCTTTTGGCTTTTTTAACATAAAAAAAGGTGAATTTCATGAAAAGATGGGCCATTGAGAAGGGTTGTCAAGCCTTTGACGATCTTCACATTTTGTTTCATTCTTATGAAATAATGAAAATTAAGTCGGTTTCATGGTATAAAATGTATTTTTGCTTAAATTTTCTCCAAATGAAAAAATATTGCACCAAATATCAAAATCACTTAATGAAAACGCTTCTATTCTATTTATGTTACAAATAATGTAACAGTAAATTCATATTTCGTTCACAATTATACTTTAAAATATTTGATTTAAAGATTTTATAAACCAATATATTATAAAATTCATAAATTGATTTTTAGAATATGTCACAAATCTTGTGACGGAATCACTTCCCCCAACCATTGAAAGAAAAATAAAAACGATTACAATAATAGTTGCGAATTCGTTTATACAACTTTTTGTGACTCTGACGAGAGTCTAGTAGAAAATATTTAAAGGAGAAATTTTATGGTAGGAATTGTCATTGCCAGCCACGGTAAATTTGCCGAAGGAATTTACATGTCTGGTTCAATGATCTTTGGGGATCAGGCAGATGTAAAAGCCGTAACTCTTATGCCAAGTGAAGGTCCAGATGACATCCGTAAGAAAATGGAAGATGCAATTGCTTCTTTCTCTCAGCAGGATGAAATCTTGTTCTTGGTCGACTTATGGAGTGGTACTCCATTCAACCAGGCAAGTGCATTAATTGACGGACATGAAGGTCACTGGGTCGTTGTTACTGGTTTAAATTTACCTATGCTCATTGAATCATATGCATTACGTCTTGGAACTGAAAATGCTGCAGAAATTGCTAGCCACGTTGCTAAGACTTCTAAAGAAGGTATTAGAATTTTACCAGAAACTATTAAAGTTGAAGGTGAAGATGAAGCTGCTAAACCAGCTGCTCCAGCTCAGCCACAGGGTGCCATCCCAGAAGGTACTGTAATCGGTGATGGCAAGATCAAATACGTATTAGCTCGTATTGATACTCGTTTATTACATGGTCAGGTAGCCACTGCCTGGACTAAAGCTAAACAGCCAACTCGTATCATCGCTGTATCTGATAATGTTGCAAAAGATAAATTACGTAAGCAGATGATCGAACAGGCAGCTCCACCAGGAGTACATGCACACGTTGTCCCAATTGATAAGATGTGCAAAATCGATAAGGATACTCGTTTCGGTAATACAAAAGCAATGTTATTATTCGAAAACCCAGAAGATGCTTTAAGAGCAGTTAAGGGTGGTGTCTCTATCAAAGAAATCAACTTAGGTTCTAACGCCGCAAGTGAAGGCAAGGTCGTTGTATCTAAAGCCGTTGCTTTAGGCAAGGAAGATGTTGAAGCAATCGAAGAATTGCGTAAATTAGGTGTTAAGGTTTATGTACAGAAGGTTCCATCAGATCCTGTAGAAGATCTTGACTCTATGCTTAAGAAAGCAAAATCAGAATTAGGAATGTAATAATTTCAGGAGGAAAATTTATATTATGAACGGTTTAAGTATTATCCTGGTTATTGTCGTAGCATTCTTAGCTGGTATGGAAGGTATCCTTGATGAATGGGAATTCCATCAGCCAGTCGTTGCTTGTACATTAATCGGTTTAGTTACAGGCCATTTAACTGAAGGCGTCATGCTTGGCGGTTCTCTTCAGATGATGGCATTAGGTTGGGCCAACATTGGTGCCGCAGTTGCACCAGATGCTGCATTAGCATCAGTTGCCTCAGCAATTATCATGGTCTTAGCTTTGAACGGTGGTAATGTTAATACTAAAGATGCTATTAACACTTCTATCGCAGTTGCCGTACCACTTTCAGTAGCCGGCTTATTCTTAACTATGTTATGTCGTACAATTGCCATTCCTATGGTACATGCTATGGATAAATGTGCAGAAGATGCTAACTTCAGAGGCATCGAAATCTGGCAGATCTTAGCTATCTGCTTACAGGGTATTCGTATCGCAATCCCTGCTGCTGCACTTTGCTTCATTCCTGCTAAAGCTGTCACTAATGCATTAAACTCTATGCCTGCTTGGTTAACAGGTGGCATGGCTGTCGGCGGTGGCATGGTTGCCGCTGTAGGTTATGCAATGGTAGTTAACATGATGGCTACTGCTGAAACATGGCCATTCTTCATCTTAGGTTTCGTACTTGCTGCAATTTCTGAATTAACATTAATCGCTTTAGGTTTAATCGGCTTATCTTTAGCTTTAATCTACTTAGGATTAAAAGAAGAAGCTAAAAAAGGTGGAGGAAACGGCGGAGGCGGTTCCGGCGACCCACTTGGCGATATCATTAACGACTATTAATCTTGAAGGAGGAAAGCAAAATGGCAGATCAGATTAAATTATCAAAAGCAGATCGTAGAGCGGTTTGTTGGCGTCATCAGTTCCTTCAGGGTTCTTGGAACTATGAACGTATGCAGAATGGTGGTTGGTGTTATGCAATGATCCCAGCTATCAAGAAATTATATTCTAAAAAGGAAGATCAGGTTGCAGCTTTAAAGCGTCACCTTGAATTCTATAACACTCATCCTTATGTATCAGCTCCAGTTATCGGTGTAACATTAGCCCTTGAAGAAGAAAGAGCTAACGGTGCTCCTATCGATGACCAGGCTATCCAGGGTGTTAAAGTTGGTATGATGGGTCCACTTGCTGGTGTCGGCGACCCAGTATTCTGGTTCACAGTTCGTCCAATCTTAGGTGCATTAGGTGCATCTATCGCAATGTCTGGCTCAATCGCTGGTCCATTGTTATTCTTCATTGCATGGAACGTTATTCGTTATGCATTCTTATGGTACACTCAGGAATTTGGTTACAGAGTTGGTACTGAAATCACTAAAGACTTATCTGGTGGTTTATTAGGTAAGATCACTGCTGGTGCATCTATCTTAGGTATGTTCATCATCGGTGCCTTAGTAGAACGTTGGGTATCTATTACATTCACTCCTACTGTATCAAAGATTACTCAGCAGGATGGTGCTTATATCGATTGGTCTAAGTTACCAAAGGGTACTGCAGGTATCAAATCTGCATTGGAACAGTATGATTCTTTAGGCGCTACTGGTTTAAATAAAGTTAAGGTTACTACTTTACAGGACAACTTAAATCAGTTAATCCCTGGTTTAGCAGCCGTATTACTTACTTTATTAATCTGTAAGTTATTAAAGAAAGGTATTTCTCCAATCGTTATCATCATTGCATTATTCGTTGTCGGTGTAATCGGCAGACTTTGCAACTTCATGTAATTTAGAAAAGAGGTTTATTCATGGCACAATCATTAAACTCAAAAGTTGATCTTACTGTTAAGGCCTCATGCCATAATGGACTTGGTTCCACTGGACATGTGATGGTCGGTGATCATGCCTTTGAATACTATAATGTCAGAAACGTTGAAGATTATGTACAGATTCCATGGGAAGAAGTAGACTACATTTCCGCTAGTGTTCTCTTCAATAAATGGATTTCTAGATTTGCAATCTTCACAAAACGTAATGGTCACTACACTTTTAGTGCTCGTGATAATAAGCAGCTGCTAAGAGCGGTACGTGAATATGTGTCAGAAGACCATATGTACAGATCCCCTAATTTCTTTACCGTTATTAAGGATGGATTCAAGTACATCTTCTCTGGATTTGGGAGAAAGAAATAAACTTATAAGACGGTCAGCATTTGCTGATCGTCTTTTTTTGCGCTCTTTTATCAAATATTACATACAAACTGTTCATTATGACATTTCGTTTCAAAGTCCACAATCATGCTACGCTAGATTTGCGCTTTGCAAATCTACTTAGAATAAAGAAAGTCATATCAACGTTGTTTACAAGAAAGGTCGGATTTTTTGAATTTGGTGACAAAAAGCGCAGCAAAGGCATTCAGGCCTTGATGGGCTATTTGTTTAAAAACTTACAGTATCCTGTGATGAGCGTAAAGGAGCTGAAGAATGAAACGTATTCTAAGGGTCAGCTCAGCATTGAAGAGATGTTCAAGTATTTAGATCAGGCCAAATACAATAGTGGCCTCTTTAAGAAAAAAGCGCTGATTGAAGAAGCGCAGGTCACTGGTGAACTATTTACATTCATTAATAATATGGGCTATATGACAGATGGACAGGCGAGTGCACTATTAAAGCGTTTCATATGGACTTAGGAACGTTCTGGAAAAAGAAGATCAAACAGCTCGACAAACAATTTGTTTTGGGATTTAAGGATCCTGGTGAATCAATTGATCACTAGGATCTTTTCTTATGCTAGTAAAATCCATTTTTTTTACCAATACAAATTATGGCAATTAAAAGGTCAAATATGACATGTTTGATTACGGTCAAAGTATTCGTGGTATCCTTTTGTTGTAGAGAGGAGGGAAACAGAAATGGAGAAGAGATATTTGATTGCGAAAGTGATCGCATCTGTAGCGACGATTTGTTCAGTAGTCGGTGTGATCATGAATATTGCTGTCGGAGGCGTATTCTCGAACACGCTTATGGGCATCGGTGTATTGGGAGCACTGATCTCGTATGTGTTTGGAGGACTGCTTAAGGCAATTTCAAATATTTTGAATCTTGCCAGCTGGGGACTTGTCGTTGCCGGATTCCCATGGAATCTTGTAGCAGTGGCATTTTCGGGAATTGCAGCATTCGTTGTGATGCTGCTTATGCCAATCATTCCAGTCTCACAGGCCGCAAGAGAATGGGCATAGGATTTTCATTTTATAAATAGCATAAATGATTTGATTGAATTGAATTGGAGGAAAAAAGGATATGGAAAACAGATATTTTATTGCAAAAATTATTGCCACAGTGGCAACCGTCTTTTCCGTGATCGGTGTGATCATGAATATGAGCGGAGCAGGAGAGATTGCCAGCACATTCATTGGAATCGGAGTATTGGGAGCCTTCGTTTCTTATGTGTTTGGTGGTTTCTTAAAAGCCATTACGAATACTTTAAACATTGCCAAATGGGGTTTAGTTGTCGTGAACTTTCCCTTTAACTTAATTGCCTTCTTAGTAACTGCAATTTTAGCATTATGTGTAATGTTTCTAGTACCGATCGTACCAGTCTCGCAGTCTGCAAGAGAATGGGCATAAAGATTTTTTAATTGGTAGGTATGCAAATATCTACCAATTTTTATTTCTTATGAAAAAAAACGATCCGAATCGGATCGTTTACATGTGAATAATTGATTGTAATTCTTTGATGCACACTTCAATGAAAGCTTCGTCATCAGATTCAAGTGGTTCTAATAACTGCATCATTTCTAAGCCCTGTAAGGCTGCATCATCAGGATTGACAGAAGCATAGAAGCTAAACTGTTTTAAAAGCTTACGATAGAATAATGCAAACTTCTGAACATTGTCTAAAGGGATAAAGTTCTCAATTGAAGAGAACGTGATCACAATATCAAAGAGTTCATTGTAGAAATATTCATCATCAACAACAACAGGGAATAACACTGTATGATCTGTTAAGGCTTTAGCGGTATCAGGGGCACTCATATAGTAGATCTGAGTATCATCACTAAAGTGCTGTTCCTTTTTACCATTCATATACATCGTGCCATCTTGGACAATCGCATTACCAAAGGCATCATCCTGTTTCATGATGTCAGCAACTTTCTTCTTTAAGTCCTGATAGGCTTGAATACGTTTCCCGTCCAATTCATCCTGTGATAAATCATGACTGACTTTAAAAGAAAGAGCAGCCTGATAATGGGTCTTCAAAGGTGTTCCTTCTTTGGCAATTTCGACAGCCTTATATAAATAAGTTTTTTCGTTTTCATGTTCAACTGACTGGCTCATTAAACCAAAATAATGTTCTTGATTATTCTTCTTGATCAGGAACTTTGGCACATTCAGAGGAAGCTTCATACCATTAGCATCGACGTAGATCGTCTTCAAATCGGCTTTCTCAATACTCATGTGAGCAGGAGCCTGTTCTTCTTTCAGGTAGGATCCCATAATTCTATTGAAACAATCTGGACAGACCTCACTATCAAGATTGTAATCATCTAAGTGGATACGTTTTAATTCTTTAACGTCCTGTCCGCATAGTTTACATTTCATTTAATCACCTTCCAATAAGTTATGAAAACATTGTAAAAGGAAAAAGAAAGAGAATCAAGATAACACCGTAATGATTACGTTTACATAAAGTAAATAAATGAAAAAGGAACCGCAGTTCCTTTACAGTTAAAAGATGGTTTTGACATAAATGACTTTTCCTAAGATCTTGACCGGCAGTTCATTGACTTCCTGTTTAGAGAAGTAACGGGCTGGGACCTGAGGATTGGCCGCCTCTAAAATGATCATATCAGATTTCTTGATGAAACGTTTGATCGTCACTTCATCACCGCCGATCAGCACGACAGCAATCGATCCACTTGGAACGTCATCACATTGTTTCACGTAAGCTAATGATCCATCCATGATGCCTTCACCGATCATTGAATCACCAGTGACTTTCAAAAAATAATCACCTTTCTTACGATCAACTTCTGTGACTTCTTCTTCCCCTAAATAATTCTCCTGGGCAAAGAGGTCATAACCCGCTTTGACATAACCTAAGATCGGCTTTTTAAAGGTCAGGACTGTGCCATTGAGCATTGCTCCCACATCATAGCCGAATACTTCTGAAATCTTTGCAATCGTATCATTATGCAGTCTTTTTACATCACCAGATAACCATTTATGAACTGTTGATTTGGTTACACCAAGTCTTCTGGCAATCTCACTATTATTAATTTGTTCCTCATCTTTGTAACTTTGAATGATTTCTTTTAATGTCATATTTATCACCAACTCTATAATAGCACGAAAAGAAACATCTTAAAAGTAAAATTTCGTATTCAGTCACAGAAAGTTTCATAATATATTGCATAATGAAACATCAAGGCTATAATAAGAGTGAAAGAGGTGAGAAGGATGCGTATTATTGTTCATAGTGATATCAATCACTGCTATGCCCAGATTGAAGAAATGCTGCACCCGGAATTAAGAAACGTCCCGATGGCGGTTGGGGGTCATGAGGAGATGCGTCATGGCATTATTTTAGCAAAGAATGATATGGCCAAGAAATATGGTATATCCACTGCTTATACGATTCGTGAAGCGTTAAAGAAGTGTCCAGAACTACTAGTGATCCCACCCCATTATGATGATTACATCTATTATACGACTAAAATCAAGGACATCTATCGTGAGTACACGGATCAGGTCGAAAGCTTTGGCTTAGATGAAGCCTGGATCGACTTAACGAATAGTACCTCCTTATATGGGGATGGCATTGCTTTAGCAAAGCATATTCAGGATCGTGTCCATGATGAGATCGGTATCAATGTTTCAATGGGTGTCTCATTCAATAAGATCTTTGCCAAAATGGGCAGTGATCTGCATAAGCACCGTGGTTTTGATGTGATCACAGAAGAAAATTATAAAGAAAAGATGTGGCCTCTGCCTATTGAAGACCTTTTCTATGTTGGCCGGCGCACAGCCCCTAAGTTAAGAGCACGAGGCATTGGGACAATTGGTGATTTAGCCACCTGCCGTAAGGCGTATATCAAAAGTTTCTTAGGCAAGTTTGGCGAATATTTATGGTACTTTGCCAATGGCAATGACATTTCTGGCGTCAATCCTTTATATGATACGATCAAGTCTGTCGGCAATGGCATTACGACCTGCAAGGATATGAAAACAAGGGAAGATGTCGTCCTTGTTTATACGATCTTATGTGAAAGTATCGCCACCAGATTAAAAGAACAGGGACTTAAAGGAGATGTGATCAAAATCAGTTTACGAGATACAGACTTACGTTACTTTTCCCGCCAGCATAAGATCGAACGTGCCACCAATGTTTCTCGGGAGATCTTAAAAGAAGTCATGCACCTTGTCGATACGTCCTTTGATTATAGTCATTCACTGCGTTCTATTAATGCCTGTGTGGCGGGACTCAAAGAAGATCATGGCTTCGAGCAGCTCTCTTTATTTGATGATCTGCATGAGCATGATGTGAATAAGAAGATCGATGAAACGATCGATGCCATCAGAGAGAAATACGGGATGAATAGTGTCTGTCGTCTCAATACATTATATGATCAGGAATTAGCCGACTTTGATCCTTATAGTGAAAACATTATTCATCCGGTTGGGTACTTCCGATGAGGATCCCAGTAGAAGTGGTCCTCGTGACCAACAAAGTCGGCGATTTAAGACCTTTATATATTGTCTGGAATCAGTATGGCGAGAAATCGATGTATAAAATAAAAAGCATTCGCCAAGTACGACGAATGCCTGATGAGAGCACTTTATACGAATGTTATTGTGATCGAACGTTTCACCATCTTTATCATCTTCATAATAAATGGTATGTCGATGATTAGCTACTCTTTATAGACGGAGTCGTGATCGACATGAATACCTCGTGATTTAAGGGAGATATTAATGAGACGACTTAATGATGCATAAAGTAAAGCAGTGATCGGCACTCCGGCGAGGACGCCGAAGATGCCCCATAAGTTGCCAAAGAAGGTGATTCCAAGTAAAACATAGAGACCACTGATGCCAACTTTCTTCCCCACGATACGTGGATAAACGACGTTGCCTTCAAACTGCTGCGTAATCACGAACATAATAATGAATAAGATCACACTTCTTGGTTTGGCGGCTGCCACTAAGATCGTTCCAAACGCTAAGGTCAAGAACGAACCAAACATTGGAATGAAGGAGAAGATAAAAGCACATGAGGCGATCAGTTCACCAAATGGGAAACCGAATATTTTGGTCATGGCTAAGATCTCTAACATAAAGACAGTCGCTTCTAAGACCTGTCCGGTAATGAAGCTGTTAAAATACTGTGTCCCTTCACTGATGATATCAAGGATCTGATTCGTATGATCAGCCCCAAAGAAATAAGCTAAGACTTTCTTGAGCTGAATGATATGACGTTCCTTTGAATACAATAAGTAGACAGACATAAAGAATGCGGTCACGGTCGTGACGGCGGTTGAACCAATGGAGTTGATCGTCGAAGACATACTTGAAGAAGAACTGCCAGACAAATTCCCTAATGTCGAAAGCACCGTGCCAAGGTCAAAGGAATTAAAGAAATTCATGATCTGGGCGGTCGTAAAGGTCTTCTTAATATTAAAGGTACCACAGACACGATTTAACCAGTTCGCTAAACGCTTGGCGTAGTTATCTAGATTCGTAAAAATCATCGAGAAACTTGAACCAATACGTGGCACGATGATACTGGTAAATAAAATAATGATCAAAAGAAAGCTCAATAGTGTCGCCGCAATGGCCATGCCACGCACGGTCTGCTTGGACGGCACGGGCTTTTTGATCTTCTTAAAAATCTTCCGAATGAGTCGCTCAAAAGCACGCATCGGTATATTCAATATAAAAGCGATGACAATGGCAACATAAAATGGTGTCGCAAGCGAGATAAAATCGCCCAAAACATCAAAGACATTATTTAAATGATAAATAATGTAGGAGAAAATGATCGCAAAGATAATGTAAAATAGGATTTTATCTTTGCGAGGATTTAAGGATGATGCATTGATCTTTCGCTTTTTGTTTTTTTCATCCATAACTTTCACTTCCTTACCCCATTTTAACACAAATCTTGCTTAAAAGGCATCAATTGGGTAGAATGAGAGGCATGGAGAGGTGAGAATATGGCAAGAAGCGTTCCTAGACATACAACAATTCTATTGAATGTGATATTGACGACGTCATTACTTGTCTATGGTTTTCAATATGTGCCTTCTAATCGTGCACATGTCGAAAAGCTGAAAGCCAGTGATTTTTCCTATAAATTATTAGTGGAAGATCGTGATCTTTGTGCTTATGGCCATATTGTCAAAGATAATAATACCGAGGCGTATAGACGAGCAACGATCACCTTAAAAGAGGATGATGTCGTCGCCGGCTATAGTCTTTCAAAAACACAGTCATTTACAAAATATACGAAGTTTACCGGACCCACGATCAAAGATAAAGTAGGTGAGACGACCGCTCAGAAAGTCGCCTATTCCTTCTTATTGACGGGGGATATCATCAGTCGTACGAATAAGAAAACAAAACAGAGTCAGACGATGATCGTCAATGCAAGAATTACATACTTAAGAGTGCCTTATTGCGAAAATCCTGATCAGAATACGATCACCTTTAAAAATAAGGCCGGGGAAGTCAGAACGGTCGCCCGTTCAGTCTTTATGGATGCTTTATCACATTTAAGTATTCGTACATCGATCCTGATCAAAAAGTCGACTGAGGGCATTGATCATAGCAAGACGAGCGGCAATGTGGTCGATTAGTGACTTCGCTTTTAGACAAAACAGAAAAATTATGCAATTATCAATAAATATTCCGTATTTAGAATATGAAAATTCATGAAAACTTATATCTTTATGCGGGCGTTAATGATATAATGCGCTAGATTGGAGGTAAAAAATGAATACGCTCATTATCAAAAAAGTCCTGGTTCATATGATTGATTTCGAGCATCGTAAGATCCATCTCTCTGATGATTTTGCGACGATCAATGATACGACACAGGATTATTATCGTAAGAAGATGGAAAAAGCTTTTAACAGCAATCAGCTGAAAGAGCTGACCGTTCCTTCTCTTCATGAGATGCTTCTAAGAGCTGATCAAATGTTTGAGTCAGATGATAATTTCAAAGCGCAGGCTAAAGAGATCACGGAAAAGTTCTTTGCCTTAGGCAGTGTCATCGAAGCGATGCCAAACTGTGACATGTTATATGTTGAAGCATACTGCGATGGCGATCATGTCATGGCTGCTTTAAAGCTCAACTATAAGCGTGTGCCAGTTTCGGTCGTTGATGGCGGCAATGTTCGTATTACGATCGCCCAGACTTTACCTGGTCAAGGGGCACCAGTTGATGAAGCCATTATCGTCAATGGTGATCGCCGTACAGTCTCATTAATTGAAAAGAAGTATTCGATCGATGGAAAAATGCAGACCTACTTGAATGAAAAGTGGATCAAAGGCGAAGAAAAGCTGACGGATCGTGAAAAGCTCAGTGCGATGAAACGTGTTGTTCGTAAGGCCGAAAAGAATTACTTGCCTTTTGCCAATAAGGCGATGCCAATGCTCAAACAGGAATTAAAAAATAAAGTTGAGCATCAGGAAGTCATCAAGCCAGTCGAAATCGTGGAAAATGTCTTAAAGGATGATTATCAGACATCGACGGAAAGTACCGATAAATTAAAGGACCTCGGCGTTGGTCAGGATGATACTTTAAATGGGATGGCTTTAAGTGCATCGCTTGATCGCTGTAAGATCGAAACGGACAATCACATCGTGATCCAGATGGATGTCGATACATATGTGGCAGGTACAGCCTTCACAATTGTCGATCAGCCGGATGGAAAAACGAGCATTACGATAAAAGATATCGAAAGTTATACTGTAAAATAGCTAAAAAAGCTGACATTTTTTTGAAAGCGTTTTAAAATTTATGGAATATTTTGATAGTTAATGTATAATATTTATATATGACGGAGGAAATATGTATGTTAGATGATTTCTTGATTAAATTATTCCATGAAGGAAACTGTCTTGAAGCTTACAAGATTTTCGGTGCACATCCCGAAACAGTTGATAATATTGACGGTGTGCGTTTTACAGTTTTTGCACCTAACGCAAGAAGCGTTCAGGTCGTTGGTGACTTTAATGGCTGGGACGGCCATAATGATTACATGGAACGTTATTATGACGGGGGCATTTGGACAAAATGGATCCCTAATGTGAAACAGTTCCAGATGTACAAATATCGTATCGAAACCGTAAGCGGTGCTTTGATCGATAAAGCTGACCCTTATGCATTCTTCAGTGAAATTCGTCCTGGAACAGCATCTAAGGTCTATGATTTGACAGGCTTTGAATGGACTGATGACAAGTGGATGAAAGAAAGAACAAATAACTATGATCGTAAGATGACGATTTATGAATGTAACTTAGGATCATGGAAGTTAAAAGAACCATTCACAGATACTCAGGATGGCGTCTTCTATTCTTATGAAGAATTAGCCGATATGCTCATTCCATATGCTAAGGAAAATGGTTTTACACACTTAGAATTAATGCCATTGAATGAATTCCCATTTGATGGTTCATGGGGCTATCAGGCAACTGGATACTTCAGTGCCACTTCACGTTATGGTAACCCTAAACAGTTAATGCATTTCATCGACAAATGTCATGAAGAAGGCATCGGTGTCATCATGGATATGGTTTTGGCACACTTCGTAAAGGATGCTCATGGTTTACATCAGTTTGATGGTGGCTTCGTTTATGAATATGATGACATCAACAGACGTTATTCAGAATGGGATTCTGTTTACTTTGATGCCGGCAAGGATACGGTTCGTTCATTCTTAATGAGTGCCGTTCATTTCTGGGCTGAAGAATTCCATATCGATGGGATCAGATTTGATGCCGTCAGCAATATGCTTTACTGGAAAGGCAATAAGTTCATCGGTGAAAATGATGGTGCCATTGAAATGTTAAAGCGTATGAACGTACGTATGCATGAACAATATCCAGCAGTTATGTTAATTGCCGAAGATAGTACAGACTTTCCATATGTGACTAAACCTGTCAAAGATGGCGGCGTTGGTTTCGACTATAAGTGGGACATGGGCTGGATGAACGATACGTTAAGATACTTCAAGGAAGATCCAGTGTATCGTCAGTATGACCACAACTTATTAACGTTCTCAATGATGTATTTCCATTCTGAACGTTTCATCTTACCATTCTCACATGATGAAGTCGTTCATGGTAAAGCGACGATCTTAAATAAGATGTGGGGCTTAAACGATGATAAGTTCGCTCAGGCCAAAGCACTTTATGTTTATATGTTCATGCATCCAGGTAAGAAGCTTAACTTTATGGGTAACGAACTTGGTGAATATAAGGAATGGGATGAAAAGAAAGCTTTAGGCTGGAACATTCTTGAATATCCACAGCATGATTCATTCCATAAGTTCTTCTCTGATTTGAACCATATCTATCAGAAGTATCCAGCTTTATGGAAGAATGATTATGATGATTTAGGATTCGAATGGTTAGTTGTCGATGACAGCCAGCAGTCTGTTTTCGCCTTTGCACGTCATTGCAAAGAAGGCGGATGTATCGTTGCCGTTATGAACTTCATCGGTAATGAACATGAAGAATACTGTGTACCAGTGCCATTTGAAGGAACTTATAAAGAAATCTTAAATACTGATGATACTGCTTATACAGGAAAGGGTATTACAAATCCTCGTGCCTTAAAGTCTAAGAAAGGCAAAGCAAATAACGAGGATCAGTCGATAACTGTGAAGCTAGCGCCATTTAGTGCATGTATCTTTGAATATCAGGGTGATGAGACATTAGAATCTCGCTGGTATAAGAAAGAAGCTGAAGAAAAGGCTAAGAAAGAAGCTGAAGAAAAGGCTAAGAAAGAAGCCGAAGAAAAGGCCAAAGAACCTAAAGCTGAAGCAAAACCAGCAGCCAAGAAAGCAGCAAAGAAGCCTACCGCTAAGGTGACAGCTAAGAAAGAAACAAAAGAAACGAAGACGACGGCTAAGAAGACAACAGCCAAAAAGACGACTGCTGCCAAGAAGCCAGCTGCCAAGAAAACTGCGACAAAGACAAGCACAAAGAAAGCGTCAACGTCTAAAAAGACCACAGCAAAGAAGACAGCTGCGAAAACAGACGCTAAAAAATAATCAAATTTAAAATCGGGGGTAAAAAATGTTTAAAACTAAGGAAGAATTTAAGTACGAGTTCTCTAAACGTATTATCGAATCTTATGGTCGAACTGTTGAAGAGTCTCATATTACAGAAAAGTTCATGGTTCTTGAAACAATGGTACGTGATTACGCCAGTGTCAACTGGGCCATGACAAAAATGGCTATTCAGCAGAAGTCTAAGAAACAGCTTCATTATTTCTCAATGGAATTCTTGATCGGCCGTTTACTTGTCAATAACATGATGAATTTAGGCATCTATGATATTGCCAAGGAAGGTCTTGCAGACTTTGGCATCAACATCCATGAATTAGAGGAATTGGAAGCAGATGCCGGCTTAGGTAACGGTGGCTTAGGACGTTTAGCAGCTTGTTTCATGGATTCTTTAGCATCTTTATCATACCCAGCATTTGGTCATACGATTCGTTATGACTATGGCTTCTTCAAACAGAAGATCGAAGATGGCTATCAGGTCGAAGTACCAGACCAGTGGTTACATTTAGGTTACCAGTGGGAAGTACGTAAACCAAAACATTCCTGCGACGTTAAGTTCTGGGGGAAAGTCATCTGGGATGATAGTGAAAAGAAATGGAAGCATGTCGATGCAGAAGCCGTACGTGCAGTTCCATATGATGTCCCAATCGTAGGGAATAATACGATCATTACAAACACATTAAGATTATGGAAGGCAGAACCTTCTGAAAATATTCCTTCTAACAAGGATTTCCAGCAGTATGCCAACGAAGTCAACATGATCTGTCAGACACTTTATCCAGATGATTCAACATTAGCTGGTCGTATCTTACGTCTGAAACAGCAGTATTTCTTCGTAGCCGCTGGTTTAAACTCAATCGTGAGAGCACATTTAAGAGTTTATCCTGATTTAACGAACTTTGCCGAAAAGAACGTTATTCAGTTAAACGATACACATCCAGTATTAGTTATTCCAGAATTAATGCGAATCTTAATGGATGAACATGATATGGGCTGGGATGAAGCATGGGATATCGTTAAGAACACTTGTGCTTACACAAACCATACGATCTTAGCAGAAGCTCTTGAAAAATGGCCAGTAGATGTCATGAGAGACTTATTACCACGTGTCTATCAGATCATCGAAGAAATCGATCGTCGTTTCGTTGGTTTCGTTAAGATGAAGACTGATGGTGATGAAGATATCTTAAGAAAGGTACGTATCATCAAGGATGGTCAGGTTCATATGGCTAACTTAGCCATCGCTGGTTCATTCTCAGTCAATGGTGTTGCCGCTCTTCATACAGAGATCTTAAAGACTCGTGAAATGAAGGAATTCAACGATCTATATCCAGGTAAGTTCAATAACAAGACAAACGGTGTTACACATCGTCGTTGGTTAGCATACTGCAACCCACAGTTAACAGACTTATTACATGAAACGATCGGTGATGACTGGATCATGGAACCAGATCTCTTATCTAACTTAAATGATTATGTCGATGATTCTATCGTTCAGGCAAAGTTCTATAATGTGAAACAGCAGAGAAAACAGATCTTAGCTGATTACATTAAGGCACATAATGGTGTTGATGTCGATATCAATTCCATCTTCGATATCCAGGTCAAGAGATTACATGCTTATAAGAGACAGTTATTGAACATTATGCATGTCATCTACTTATATCAGGAAATGAAGGCAAATCCAAACTTCAGAATCTATCCACATACTTATATCTTTGGTGCTAAGGCAGCTCCTTCATACTACTTTGCAAAGAAGGTCATCAAGCTGATCAACTCAGTTGCTGATGTTGTCAATAACGATCATGAAACAAATAAGTACTTAAAAGTTGTCTTCTTGGAAAACTATGGTGTAACTTTAGCTGAAAAGATCATGCCAGCAGCTGATGTTTCTGAACAGATCTCTACAGCTGGTTTCGAAGCTTCTGGTACTGGTAACATGAAGTTCATGATGAACGGTGCTGTTACATTAGGTACGATGGATGGTGCCAACGTTGAAATGTATGAACGTTTAGGTGATGATAACATTATCATCTTCGGTTTAAGAGACCATGAAGTTGCCGCTTTAAAGGCTTCTAACCAGTATTCTGCTTGGAACTACTATAACAATGATCCACGTATCAAGAAGGTCGTTGATTCATTAACTGATGGGACATTCCATCCATCAAGAGAAGAATTCAAGATGATCTTCGATGAATTAATGAGTAAGAATGATGAATACTTATTATTAGCTGATTTTGAATCTTATCGTGAAGCCCAGGCAAAGATCAATGATTTATATCAGGATCGTCAGAAATGGTCTGCAATGTGCTTAAAGAACATCGCAGAATCAGGATATTTCTCAAGTGACCGTACAATTGAGGAATATGTAAGAGATATCTGGCATCTTGAAAAAGTAAAACATTAATCTTAATGGATGATACAACGATTAAAATAAAGGATGAGGATGGAGTCATTCATGACTTCATCCTTGTTACTTCTTTTGACCACCCTCATTTCGCTCGTCATTATTATATTTATACGGATAATACACCTAATGAAGATGGCAATATTGAATATTTAGCCATGTACCAGGATGAAGGTGAACCAGATGATGTGGCTCATGAGGTCGAAGATGACGAGGACTGGGCCCTTGTCAATGAGGTCATTGGGGCCTTTTTAGAGTAAAAGCTATGCAATCATAGCTTTTTTTGTCATTTTCTTGATTTTGAATTTATATATTATGGAAATTATCGCCTCATCTTATAGTTCCTTGTTCTTTTGATG
Source organism: uncultured Erysipelotrichaceae bacterium (assembly GCA_900317015.1). Classification (GTDB taxonomy): domain Bacteria; phylum Bacillota_I; class Bacilli_A; order Erysipelotrichales; family Coprobacillaceae; genus Intestinibaculum. The sequence goes on from ONFH01000247.1 coordinate 16,973, forward strand.
AAAAAAAGAATGAATTGCGCTTTATTTGTGGTAGAATACATGAGAAGGAGTGTTTACACTATGCAGCGAGAATCCATTAGGATGTTTGCTTATGCAATATCCTTTGACGAGATCAAAGTCTATTTATCAAAGGGATACTATAATGGGATTTCTAGTAAATTCTATCTTAAGAACGTTGAGACCAATGAAAACATATTACTACATGGGGACGCCGGAGGAGAAGAAAATGGTTTTAATACTTATTATTTCCATGTTTCTTTTGAAGTTGGCAAAAGCTACCGTATCTCTGACGCTTATGGCTTAACGTGTTTCTTAAGCTTTGAGAAACTGCCTTTATGCAAAGAATTTGATGAACATTTCTCCTATGATGGGAATGACTTAGGATCTCAATATACAAAATCTTATACAACATTTAAAGTTTGGGCACCAGTTGCGACCAGTGTGACTTTAAAGCTGAAAAAGGAGGACAATATTCTGTTATTCCCAATGCAGCGTAGAAAACGTGGTGTCTTCTTTACAAGAGTCTATCGTGACTTAGAACTTTATGAATATACTTATTTGATTGGGAATAATGATGTGACGATCGAGACTTGTGACCCTTATGCTTATGCGAGCACAAGCAATCAGCGCAGTTCCATTATTGTGGACTTAAGCCGCTGCCGTCGTATTCGTTATCCCCTAAAACCATTGGAAAAAAAGACTGATGCGATCATCTATGAAGTCCATGTCCGTGACTTCAGTGTCGATCCTTATGGTGAATTAAGACATAAGGGAAAATTCTTAGCTTTTAGCGAAGAAGGCAATGAAACGATGCTTGGCTATAGTACGGGTGTCGATTATTTAAAAGAATTAGGCATCACACATGTCCAGCTGATGCCGATCAACGACTATGCGACCGTTGATGAAGATCACCCTTATGAGCTTTATAACTGGGGCTATGATCCGGCGCAGTATAATGTCACAGAAGGATCTTATGTCAGTGATCCAAACGATGGCTATCGACGCATCAATGAATGTATTCGGATGATCGAATCCATTCATAAACATGGCATGCGTGTCATTCTTGATGTCGTATATAATCATATGCATGACGTCAATGACAATGCGATGGAAAGAACATGTCCAAATTATTACTTTAGACGTGATGAAAATGGCAATTTGACAAACGGAACATGGTGTGGGAATGACTTTAATTCGACCGCTTATATGTGCCGTAAATATATCTTAGATATGTGTTCAAGATGGCAGAGCTTATATGGTGCTGATGGGTTCAGAATGGACTTAATGGGCATTCTTGATATCGATACTGTCAATGCCATCGAAGCACAGGGTACGGAATATGATCCATCATTCATGCTTTATGGTGAAGGCTGGAACATGGGCACTTTACCGATGGAAAAGAAGGCCTGCATGGATAATAACCGTAATATGCCTCGTGTTGGCTTCTTTAATGACTTCTTTAGAGACTCTTTACGTGGCTCTAACCAGCTTGAAGTCAAAGGCTATACATCAGGTGATACCTATAAGACGAATGATGTCATTGCGGCCATCTGTGACTATAACAAGTTTGCGACTGTCGAACAGTCCATCAACTATACGGAATGTCATGATAATGCCACGACCTTTGATAAATATTCTGTTTCTAACCAGGATGAAGGTGAAGCAGCCATCAAACGTCGTTGTGAATTAGCCAATATCTTCGTCATTTTAGGAATTGGTGTTCCATTCTTACATGCTGGACAAGAATTCTTTGATACGAAGCATGGTAATGTCAATTCTTATAATGCCGGTGATTCGGTCAATATGTTTGACTGGGGCCGTCGTGATCAGAACTTAGAAGGTGTGACTTTAGTCAAGAATCTAATTGCTTTAAGAAAAGCCAATCCATGTTTTAGAACAAATAACTTTGATGAGATGCATGAGCATATCCATATCCATATTAACAATATCAATCATCGTATGGTCGAATATATCCTGACACAAAAAGAAGGAGAAGGCGACTATCGTGAATTTAGAATCTATGTCAATCCATCTTATGATGTGATCGGTATTGATATTGATGATGATTTCAAGATCCTCTACAAGGGTGAGGATGAACATATTGAAAATCATCATATGGATGTACAGGGCATTTCATTTGCGATCTGTGCAAGATAAAAGGAGTTTTATGAAATTAATCGTTGGTTTAGGAAACCCTGGAAAGAAGTATGACGGGACACGTCATAATACTGGTTTCATGTGCATCGATGCGTTTGCCGAGGCAATGAACCAGGAGATTTCCACGAAGAAATTCCAGGGTGTCTATACAAAATTTAAATATAAGGGAGAAGATATCATCCTCTTAAAACCAGAAACGTATATGAATGAATCTGGTCAGAGCGTGCGTGCCTGCATGGATTTCTTCAAGCTGAAAGCGGATGATCTCTTAGTGATCCATGATGACATGGATCTCCCTGTTGGGAAGCTGAGACTACGTGAAAAAGGTTCAGCTGGCGGGCATAATGGCATTAAGAGCATTATTGCGCATGTAGGTACCCAGAACTTTAAGCGTGTCCGTGTCGGCATTTCTAAAATGCCTCACATGAACGTCGTTTCATGGGTCTTAGGCCATTTTTCTCCATTAGAATATCCAGAAATACAGAAAGGTGTCCATAATTGTGTGGATGCCTTGACGTGTTATTTAGATGACGGCTTCAATGAAGCTATGAATAAATTTAATTAGGTGACTTATGAAAAAGATTATTGATATCATAAAAAATGATCCGGCCTTTCAAGTCATGCAAAAAGGGTCGGGTGATATAGTAACAAATGAAACTAGCGGTGAGGCCTACCTCATTGCTAGTGCTTTTTGCATGCATCCACATAAGATGATGATCGTCAAAAGCACACAGTATGAAGCTTTACAGCTTTATCGCATCTTAAATGAAATGTTGCCAAGAGTGTGCTATTTCCCAGCCGACGAATCCTTACGTGTGGAAAGTATTGCGTACTCATATGAATTACTTGGAGAACGTATCAATGCGATGGAGATGCTTTCTGATGAAGAACCTTGTGTCTGTATCATGCATATGCATTCGGCAGTCCGTTATGTCTCACCACCAAGACTATTTAAAAAGCATTCTTTAACGCTTCAAAAAGGGGACATCATTGAACCGTTAGAATTACGTAAGAAGCTGTTAGAAATGGGCTATATGAGTGCTCAGCGTGTCGATTCTCCTTTCTATATGAGCAAGCGTGGCGGTGTCGTCGATGTCTACAGTATTCAGTATGATGATCCGATTCGTATTGAATTCTTCGATGATGAGATCGATACCATCACTTTTTATAACAAGGATACTCAGCGCCGTTTTGAAGAGATCGATGTCGTTAAGATCTTACCGGCAACGGATATGCTTTATGATGACGGTCAGGTGGAAGGTGTCATTGAAAAGATTGAAAAGCTCGCTCATCAAAATCAATTAGATGAAGATGCCTTAAATAACTTAGAAGAAAACGTGGCGATGGATGAAGAAGCCTTGCGTGCTCATGATTATTCTCCACGTTTGTATCAGTATTTAAACTTGTTTGAAGATGATGCGACGATCTTAGATTATGCGCCAGATGCACAGGTCATTACGGCTAGCTATGAAAAGATCTTAGACGTCTATAAGCGTTTTGATGAAGAGAATTTCTATTATTTCCATGAGATCCAGGGCATTGGGGAAATGGTCAAAGGTCTCCATCTTGTCCATGATCCCCAGGATGTTTTACAGCGTCGCAGCATCAACTTTAGTGATTTTAAAGAACGTGGCGATCAGGTCGAATTTTTATCACAGTCCGTTCAGATCCCACTATTAAATGAAAAGATCTTCTTAACGACATTAAGAGATTATCTTTCATTCAATAAAGTCGTCTTTGCTTTAGAGAACCAGCATCAGATCGACTTATTGATCCGTTTATTTGAAGACAATGGCTTCAAATACACCTTGATCGGCAATGATGATCATATTTATGATGGCATCAATATGTATGTCGAAAGCTTACCAGTGGGTATTGAATTACCGCAGGAACGTGTCGTCATCATTACCGCTAAGGAAGTTTTCAAAGGTTCGACAAATAAGAAGAGCTATGTCAAATACAAAGATGCGAAAGTCATTCATGACTATAATGAATTAAATGTCGGCGACTATGTCGTTCATGATCAGAACGGGATCGGTCAGTACATGGGCATCAAGACATTAGAAGTGAAAGGGGTCCATAAGGATTTCTTATATATTGCCTATGCTGGCAATGATATCTTATATGTCCCAGTCGAAAACTTTAAGATGATCCGTAAGTATGCCTCACGTGATGGCAAGCCGCCTAAGCTTCATGCCTTGAATTCGACGAAATGGCAGAAAGAGAAGGCCAAAGTTCGTGCCAAGGTCGATGGCTTAGCGGATGAGTTAATTAACCTGTATGCCCAGCGTATGGCTCAGCCAGGCTTTGCCTTTGCCAAAGACAATGACATGCAGCGGGAATTTGAAGAAAGCTTTGGTTATGAATTAACACCAGACCAGCAGCGTTCCGTTGATGAGATCAAGCATGATATGGAACAGCCTCGGCCAATGGACCGTTTACTTTGCGGCGATGTTGGCTTCGGGAAGACAGAAGTCGCTTTACGTGCCTGCTTTAAAGCGATTTTATCAGGCAAACAGTGTGCGTTCTTATGTCCAACGACCATTCTTTCTTCGCAGCATTATCATACGATGACGAAGCGTTTTGAAGGCTTTGCGGTCAATGTCGCTCTGCTCAATCGTTTCACAAGTGCCAAGGAAAAGAAACAGATCTTAGCCGATCTAAAAGATGGGAAAATCGACTTATTAGTCGGGACGCATCGTATCTTATCTAAAGATGTTGTCTTCAAAGATATTGGTCTTTTATGTATCGATGAAGAGCAGCGATTTGGGGTACGACAGAAGGAAAAGATCAAAGAATATCGAAAAACGATCGATGTCTTAACCTTAACGGCAACACCAATTCCAAGAACATTACAGATGTCGTTAATGGGGGTCCGTGGTCTTTCTCAGATTGAAACACCACCAAAGAACAGATTGCCTGTTCAGACTTATGTCAGTGAACGTAGTGAGCCGCTGATCCAGCAGGTCATTGAACGTGAATTAGCACGTGACGGTCAGGTCTTCTATCTTCATAACAAGACCGAATCCATCGATGAAACAGCAGCTATGGTCCAGCGCTTAGTGCCCCAGGCCCGTATTGGCATCGGTCATGGGAAGATGGACAAAGCCCATCTTGAACGTGTCATGCAGTCATTCGTGGATCATGAATTTGATGTCTTAGTGTGTACGACGATCATTGAAACCGGAATCGATATTCCAAATGCCAATACGATCATCGTTGAAGATGCCGACCGCTTTGGCTTAGCTCAGCTCTATCAGATCAAAGGGCGTGTCGGTCGTTCAAATCGAATGGCTTATGCTTACTTGTTGTATCGTAAACAGAAAGTATTATCAGAAGAAGCCAATAAACGTTTAAAGGCCATCAAGGAATTCACCCAGTTAGGCTCTGGCTATAAGATCGCCATGCGAGATCTGTCGATCCGTGGTTCTGGTGATATCTTAGGTGGTGAACAAGCTGGCTTTATTGATACGGTCGGTTTTGATATGTATATGAAGATCCTGCAGGAAGCCTTAGATGAAAAACAGGGCAAAAAGGCTGAAAAAGAAGCTCCCGCAACCAATGTTTCCGTGGATGGCTATATCCCAGAAAACTATGTTGAAAGCGATATGGAGAAGTTGAATCTGTATCAGCGTGTCTATAAAGCCAATAAGATGTCTGAATTAAAGAATGTCAAAGGCGAACTCAAGGACTTATATGGTCAGTTACCACGAGAAGTTGAAAACATTGTCGATAAACGTTACTTTGAGATCTTGGCAAGCGATGACATTGTCGAAGATGTCTTAGAAAATAACAATGGTCTTAAGATCACGTTTACGAAAGATTATACGGCCCGTGCCAACGGTATTGAGCTCTTTAGTCTTTCAAACCGTATTTTTCAAAAGAAAGCCAAACTTTCTTATGAAGATGGGACGATCGCCATCGTCATTAAAGAACAGGATCAGGTCAAATATGCGACCGAATTCTTAAGAGAGATCATTAAGAAGGAAGATCCAAAGTTATTAACTGCATAAATAAAAATAGCGCTGGAATTAAATATCCAGCGCTATTTGCTTATTCATAGGAATTGACGATCTCTTCAAGGGAGATGCCGAGACGGAATCCTAAATGGAAATAGTCATCGAGCAGATCCTGATATACAAGAGGATCGTAAGTATTTTTAAGGATGATCGCATTCTGATAGATCGCAAATAACAGATCTTCGAGAGGTATCGTTTCAGGGATCTCCTGGGATGTACGCACTTCATCGATACGCATTTCATAGCCGATGCTCATTAATATGCTCATGCCTTCGACGTAGGTCTCTAAGACTTCTTCATGAACGATATTTTGATCATGTTCCCAGAACGTATAGACATGGGTCAGTTCTCCAACTTCTGAGACATCATTTAAAAAAGCTAACAGTTTCTTTTTGATCCGTGTCGTATCCAGCACTTCATTTTTAAAAGTGGCTAGCTCATGATTGACGACGAGCTGATAAAGTTTTGTTAAATCATTCATTTCATAAACACTTCCTTTAAGTCTCATTATACCCCTTAACATGAACCAAATATGAAATAATAAAAATGTTTCATAAATTTCGTTTCTTTATAAACTAGATAATAAAAACTTATAAAAATAATAAAAATAACTTGCATGTACTAAGATAAAGTATTATTATGATAAAGACTTATCAAAAGGGGGATGAATATATGATTGATACAGGGTCAACAGCGTTTATTTTAATCTGCGCTGCCTTCGTCTTTTTTATGACGCCAGGGCTCGCATTCTTTTATGGGGGTATGGTGCGTAGAAAAAACGTAGTCAACACAATGATGAGTAGTTTCTTTATTATCGGCCTAGCGACTGTTATGTGGTTTGCCTTCGGTTATGCTTTATCCTTCGGCGGCAACCATGCTGGTATTATTGGTGGCAGTAAGTGGTTCTTCTTACAGGGGGTAGGGATGAAACCAAATGAATATGCCAGCAGTATTCCAAACTTTGCGTATTGTGCGTTCCAGATGATGTTTGCGATCATCACACCAGCGTTAATTACTGGTGCCGTTGCCGGAAGAATGAGATTTAAAGCATTATTCTTCTTTATCATTTTCTGGTCATTACTTGTTTATTATCCTTTAGCACATATGGTCTGGGGGACCGGCGGCTTTTTAGCAAGCATCGGCAGTATTGATTTTGCCGGTGGGAACGTCGTTCATATCTCTTCTGGGATCAGTGCTCTAGTGCTTTGCTTAATTCTTGGAAAAAGACGTGATTATAACTACGCTAGTTATCATGTTCATAACATTCCATTTATCGCTTTAGGTGCAGCCATCTTAAACTTTGGCTGGTTCGGTTTCAATGCCGGCAGTGCATTAGCTGCCAATGGGTTAGCTGGTCTTGCTTTTATGACATCTGCAATCTCAGCTGCTTGTGCCATGTTAACATGGATGATGATGGATGTGATCTTTACGGGTCATCCAACATTGATCGGTGCTTCCACTGGTATGATCATCGGCCTCGTCGCCATCACACCAGGGGCTGGTTTCGTTCCAGTATGGGCCGCTGCCATTATTGGTGCGATTGCCTCACCGATCTGTTATGTGATGGTCTCAGTTGTAAAACATAAATTTGGTTATGATGATGCCTTAGATGCCTTCGGCTGTCATGGTGTTGGTGGGATCTTTGGTGGTTTAATGACTGGCGTCTTTGGCTTAAAGTCAGTCAACTCTGCCTTAAGATGGAATGGTCTGATCGGTGGTGATGTCCGTTTATTTGGTGCTCAGGTCATTGCCATTCTGATTACGATTGCGGTTGCCATCGTTGGCACATTGATCTGTGTTGCTCTTGTCAGACTGATCACACCACTTCGTGTATCAGACAAGGAAGAAGCTATTGGCTTAGACCGCTCTGAGCACAACGAAAAAGCTTATCCTTCATTCAATGGATTAGACTAGGAGGCAAGACGATGATTAAAATTGAAGCAATTGTTCGAGAAGAAAAACTAGAAGATGTCAAACAGGCATTAAATGAGATCGATGTTCACGGCATCACTGTTTCCCAGGTCATGGGATGTGGGATGCAGAAAGGGCGTACAGAATCTGTCCGTGGTCAGAAGGTCGACTTAATGTTTAGAGAAAAGATCAAATTTGAGATCGTCGTCTCTGATGAAAAATGGGAAGCCAAGACGATCAAGGCGATCCGCAAGGCTGCCTTTACAGGTGAAGTCGGCGATGGGAAGATCTTCTCATATGATCTTAAGAACGTTATGCGTATTCGTACTGGTGAAACAGGAACTGACGCACTTAACTAAATATTTTCATAAAATCGGGGGTAATGCCTCGCAATGGCATGAACTTAAGCGGAAATCGCTGAATGTTCATGCCTGCTTTTTTGCCCTTTTCAAGGGCGTTTTTTTGTGTCTTTTTAGCTATTTTTGTTTATGAATGTAGTAAAGGAAATAAATATTTAAGCGCTTTATTTATCTCATTAAAAGTGATATAATGTAGTAAAGGATGGTGATGCGATGTTCATCAAAATTGTTAGAAATAATAAAGGCAGACCGAACACTTCGTTCGTCTACCTGGCCGAATCGTACCGTGAAGGAGACAAGGTAAAGTCAAGAATCGTAAGAAAGCTTGGTCTCTTTGATGATGATCAGATTCCTTACATCAAGGCTGCTTTCATGGATCCCAAGCCAAAGC
>ONFH01000246.1 GCA_900317015.1 uncultured Erysipelotrichaceae bacterium
ATTATAATAGAATTGATCAAAGCAGCCTATGCAAAAAGAGGTTCAGAGAACCTCTTTAGACATTGACTAATGTATCGATATTTAAGTAATACAGATTTGCATACACATCCTGTCCTAAGCTGCTTAAGACATGTTTGTAATACGTCATCTGGGTCAGATGCTTCTGACGAAGCTTCGAATCTGGATTTTTCTTAGAAACACGGTCGGTCTTATAGTCAAGAACATGAACGCCCTGATCATCAAAGAACACAACATCGAACGTCCCATTGATGACTTGATCGTTTTCGACATAACGGAAGCTCTTTTCTTTATACACCTGATCTGCCTGGGCAATTTTTGTATAAAGTGGTGATTCTACGAATCTTTCAAGATGAGGCAGGTAGTCCGTGATCGCCTGATACTCGTCTTTTGTGAACATGCCCTGCTCATTTAAAGCAGTGATAATGGCTTTGGGGTCGTCATGATCAAACGTGAAGTAATAAAGCACATTATGGACGAGCGTCCCGAAGTCCATAGCGGCACGTCTTTCCATTGTACCCATTTCACTTGCGTTTGTGACATGTTTTTCAGCACTCAGTTCCTGTAGATCCGTGACCGCAATCGAACGCTTTTCATCCAGATAAGGATACTGATATTCATAATACTTGGCCACCTGAGGATAGATGTCTTCAGATTTTTCACGCTGCATGGTCACCGAATGATCCATGATCGTATCGAATTCCTGAATCGTTAAGTGAAATCTTGCCAGAGCGGTATGCGCATTATTCAGTTTCGCAAAGCGTTTCTTATTTAACGCAAGCAGTGGGGCAATGCTAGGAACGTATGTGATCAGATCCTGCTGGAATTCTGGATGACGCATTAAAGCGGCTAAGATCCAGTCCATATAACATTTGACATTACGCATCTGATGATTGAAGACGATCGGATCGGCCGATTCATCGTAATCATTGGCCTGCACCTGTCTTGCTAAAGTCTTGAGCTTCTTTTCATCATCTAAGACACCGGTCAAGATCAATTTGCTTTCGGCTCTTGTTAAAGCGACATAAAGAATACGCATTTCTTCATTGACGGCTTCTTTATGGATGTAGCGCTTGATCATATTACGGTAAGGATGATTTAATTCTGCTAACATATTGCCATAAGGGGTGTCCTTATAGAACATGTATTTAGAAGCGATGCCTTTATCCTTATCAAGCAGGAGTGAGGCATTTTCATCCATCATATTGAACTGACGCTGCATGCCACAGACAAAGACGACTTTGAACTGCAGACCTTTTGATTTATGGATCGTCATAAATTCAACGGCTTCATTATGATCGCTAGAGATCTTGCCTGGTGAACGTTCGGCATTTGCATCACAAAAATCTAAGAAGTCCTGTAAGTAAGGCAGATCATCAGAGGTTCTAGCGAGCTCTAAGAACGCATCCAGATTGGCTTCACGCTGCTGTCCATTGACAAGACCAGAGACGAATTCACGATAGCCGGTCTCAATGTAGCAGGCTTTTAAGATCTCATAAGGGGAAGCGCTTGTCTTTAAGATTTGTAGACGATTGAAGGCTTCTAAGAATTGAGCCACTTTCTCTTCTTCCTGATGTTTAAGAAGATCATGATACATCGAATCCATATTGTCCGGATCAGAGAAATCACGTAAGCCTAATAATTCATTTTCATCAAAGGATGAGAATAAGAAATGGTTATGCAGGACGCTTGTCATCGCAATATCATCGTTTGGATTATTGATGGCCTTTAATAAAGCCACCATCGAAAGGACTTCATTACTTGACATGAGCCCTTTTGATAAGGTGATGTTCGCATCAATGCCATAATTTTCAAAGATCTTCTTATAGGTCATAAAATTCGTCGTCGTACGCATCAGCACACAGAAGTCACTTAAAGAGTAGCCTTGTTCGACCATCTTGATGATCTTCTGAGCGACCATATTGGCTTCCAGCTCATCTTTTGTCGCATCTTTACTGCCATGGTGGAATGCTAATAAGACTTCGGAATCATAATCGTGGATTGGTTTTAATTCTTCTAATGTTTTGCCTTTGGCATCATGGTCATAACGCAGGATCGCAAACGGATCATGAACATATTCCAGACCACCAATGGACGTATCCATAATGGAATCAAAGATATAGTTGATGGAATCCAGAACAGCTTTTTCACTACGATAGTTGAAGCGTAAGTCGATACGAATATGAGTATCGTTTGGACCCGCCTGTTCATAAGGAACATAGCTGTCAAACTTTTCCTTAAAGATACGAGGATCCGCCTGACGGAAACGATAGATCGACTGCTTCATATCACCGACCATGAACATTGGAATTTCATGATAGCCAGAAAGGTCACTTTGACCGGCAATACGAGCAACTAAGTTTTCCTGAATCTGGTTTGTATCCTGATATTCATCAAGCATGATCTCTTTGAAGGTATTGTTTAAGTTTCTTAAGACCGGCAGATCTTCACTTAACAGCTGTGTTGCATAATCTTCAAGATCATGGAAGTCGAGCACACCCATTTGTGCTTTCTTCACTTTATAAGCTTCTTCATAGCGTTCTAAAAGACCGCCACGACCAAGCAGGTAAGCAATATCCTTGTAAGATAAAGACAGGAGTTCTTTGAATTCTGCCATATCTTCGATCATCAGATCATCCTTGATGCTTGATAAAGGGTCAAGCACTTTCTTTTTTAAGTCATTGAACTGCTTCTTGACCTTGTCATCAACACCGGCTTCCTTCCAGGCCATATTGACTGGCTTCTCTGGTGTCCCGTTTAAGAGGGAACAGAGCGAATCATAAGTCTGCTGATGAGAGAGGCCTTTTAGAAGGTCGCTTAAGTAATTGTAGAGTGAATCACAGTTGGATGGCTTGTTGTCAGTACCTTCATAGAAGATGTCTAAACTATTGGCCTGACAGAAACGATCCAATGTGTTGAAGTTGCTTAAGCAGTCACGCACACTTTCTTCATACAGTTTCTGAAATAAAGGAAGTAATGGAGAATCATTGAAGTCATCAAACGTGTAATATTGATCATGGAAGCCTTCAAGCGTCTTCGTGAAGTCGACAAACGAATTAGTTTTGCTTTCTAAGTCCATAAGCATAGTCTTGAAAGCATCCAAAGAATTCATGCGGTTATATCTCTTAAGATAATCCTGGAAATCTGCTTCATTGATCCATTCGTTGACACATTCATCAAGGATCTGTGATTTGATCAGCTCTGGGGAAGCTAAGACTTCAAAGCCAGGCATAACACCAACTAAATATCCATATTTGGTAAGCAATGACTTACAGAAGGAGTCGAAAGTCGTCATATAAGCATTTGGCAGCTGATCGATACAGGTATGAATATGAGCTTTCTGTTGATCAGTGAGCTGATCGTTTTTTAAGTCCTGATGAAGCTGATCATTTAAGCGCTGTTTCATTTCGGCACCGGCTGCTTCCGTAAAGGTCAGCACCAGAAAAGCATTCATATCATAACCGTCATTTAAGATCAAACTATCCATACGAGAGACAAGAATTCTTGTCTTCCCGCTGCCGGCTGGGGCACTGACTAAGATCGTTTTTCCTCTGGCATCGATAGCGGCTTGTTGTTCTTTATTGAATGGCATTTAGTTGTCTCCTTTCTTAATCGGATCATCAAGATGAGATTTGATGATCTTGTTTTCATTGACAAAGACGTCAAATAAGCAGATGGACTTATAATCACAGAACGTACATGGATAGATCTCTTGATCGGATTTGTTATCAGACTGAGCAGGATAAATGTCCACATGACCGGCTCTTAACTGATCATAAAGATCAGTGACATAGTCGGTGATCTCATCCATGATGGCATCAAATGTTTCTTCGTCGATAATGTACGTTCCTTTATAAGGGGTACCATCATTTTTGAAGCGAATGTTCGTTGAATCTTTTGCAAGGGCATTGCCTAAGACATAGGGCTCTTCATCGATGCCATAGCCGTTCATCTTAAATTTTTTGAAAGTATCAGAATCTTTGACTTTGGAATGTAAAGATAAGTCTTTGACATCTTTACTTTGTAAGACTTCTCGTTTCATGGAATAGTAGAGCATGGCACCTGGCTTGAGGTTTTTTTCCTGCTTGAGCAGTAAGTCCATATAGACGAGCATCTGAATGTTAAAGCCCTGGCGGACATAGTTGAGATTTAAGGTCTTCGTGCCAGACTTATAGTCGATGATACGCACACGATCCTCGTAAGTATCCACGCGGTCGATCGCCCCAAGGACCGGGATCTCATTGAGATAGCCAGTGACCTGATATTCTTTTTCTTTCACCTGGAACTGTCCCATCTGGGCTTTGACGACCTTTAAGTTGATGGCCATATCTTCAATTAAGTGATCGATAAAGTACATATTCAAGGCATTGGCACTGTACTGATCGAGGAGATTGGCTTTGACATAGTCATAACCGATCTTTGTCAGATCTTCTTCATGTTCTAAGCCTTTTTCCATAATGTAATGGCATAGGGATCCTAAATCAGAAGGAGATAAGGTCTCTTCATAATCTGGCATGATCTTGAGACCGTAGCGTAAGTAATACTGGAATGGACATTTATTATACGTCTCCAGTCTTGTAATGCTCATGCCTTTGCCTAAGGCATCACGATACTTCTCATCAATGATGACCGGCTTATTGTCATAATGGGCAATGGCTTCATTTAATGGGAAGTCTGGGAGTTTTCCGTTATGGGCATAAAGATGAGGAGCATGGACTGATAAGTCTGGATTTGTGGGATCACAGTCAAAGAGCTCATAGAGACGATTCATTAATGTCGATGGCATCTTCTCCTTCCCATCTTGATCGGCTCTGGCATACGAGAATGTGAATAACTTGTGAGGGTTAGTCAGTGTACGCATGATCTCCATTAAGTGAAGCGTTAAGCGTTCATGGGTATTGAATGGTCGTTTAGAAAATGAAGCGAAGTCTTCATCTAAAAGCAGACCTTCATCTTTCATCGAAGCAGGGACATCCCCTTCGTTAAGACCCATGATATAGATATATTTGGCATCTGCCGTTAAGGCATCATTGAAGTCGGTGATATGGATGCAGTCATGAGGGTCGATCGGCTCGACGTGGCTGTTTAAGTTTTCTTCTAAGAATAAACGATAATCTTCAGTCGTCGTTTCTTCATCAAAGTCAATGGACTCGATGATGGCACGATAATCGGCATCAAGATCGAGATGAAGCAGCTGTGAAGATAAGTTACGATAAGTGTTGTCGCTCGCTTTCTCTAAGTATTCGGTAATGATCTTATAGTTATTATTGTAGTAATAAGGATCAACAGTCTCGATGTCATGAGGATAGCCCCAGCCATCAAAGATCTCCTTTAAGTAAGCTTTATAAGCATCATCATGAACGACGATCATAAAGTCACGATAGTGTGCTTTCTCATCGACTAACGTCTGTTTGATCGAAGCGGTCACTTTCATAGCTTCATGATAGGGAGACCCACCGACTAAGACATGGGCTTTTTCTTCAGGTGTTACAGGATCTAAGTCAAAGAGGTGCTGCGTAACTAAGCTTTCACGTGGATCGGCCTGTGTTTCTCCTTCATAGAAGTGGGCCAGCAGATCATCAGAATGAGCTGTCAGATACATCGTCACAGGAACATACTGATCTAAGGTCGTAAAGAGTTTTCTTTCAAGCAGCGATGGATAGTCATCGCCGATGACGATGACCGGTGTTTTGACCTGTCCTAAAAGATCCATGATCTCTTCTTCTAAATTGAAGAAATAAGGCTGCTTTCTTAAGGCATCATCAATGACTTTTAATTCTGTACATTTTTCTTTTGTCAGGGGACTTGCATCAGCACTTAAGTCATCGAAAGAAAGATCATTTTGATGGACATGATCTAATGTCTCCATGATCTCATCGATGAGGGGATAAGGATTTTCACTAAAGGTGAAGTAGGCAAAATTCTGTGTCTTTAAGAGATGACGGATCATATACATCTCATAAATACGAGGTAACGTCTGTTTAGTAAAAGAGTGGGTACTTGCTAAAAGCTCATAGGCAAACGAAGCAAGCGTATTGACTTCGATACTAAAAAGAAAGGGATGATCTTTTAATAACACATCTTCCACATAGGTCACATGTTCGGTAATGATCGTGATTTGTTCATGAACGTTTTTCAGCTGCTGTGAGAGAGTTTTGATCTTTTCCTGAAATAAAGGTCCGGTGATGATTTTCATGCGATATTCTCCTTATTGAAGTGAATAGCTCCACTTCATCCTTTCTTCAATCATTTTTATGACTAGGTCATTTGGTTTATTGCTGCTTCTATTATACACGATGCGCTTTCAAAAAAAGTTCAAAAATCGTATTTTGAATCCGAATAAATGGTTTCAAAAAAATTTTATGAAAAAAGGTATCCATTTTTGGATACCTAAAGTAATGCGTCCTGCCATTTTTGATCATTAAAACCGATCAGCACCTGATCCTCAGTGATGAGCAGCGGTCTTTTCACAAGCATGCCATTAGTCGCTAAAAGAGCATACATCTCTTCTTCGGACATCATCGGCAGCTTCGTTGCTAACTTCTGTTCACGATAAAGCTTACCGGATGTGTTGAAGAATTTTCTTAAAGGCTGACCACTTAACTGATGATAAGCTTTAAGCTCATCTGCTGAGGGATTGTCCTGTACGATATCACGCTTTTCATAGGTGAGACCATGATCATCGAGCCATTTGATGGCCTTTTTGCAGGTGGAACATTTGGGATAATATAAGATCGTCATACAAACCTCCTGTCTCTATTATATCAAGAAATGAAATTTTGAATCAAAAACTATTGAAATTTTTTTATGAGCAGAGCGGTCTTTTTTCTTTTTATAAATTTCATTATATGATAAAATGAAATTACAGAAGGATGTGATTTTATGTTATTAAGTGATGTTGAAAAGAAGATAGATACTTATGCCAAGAAACATAATGGACATCTAACAAGCGGAGATGTTGATACACTTCTCGATCGTTATGATTTAGATGATGAGGCATCCTCACAGCTCTTAGATTATGTGTATGCGAAAGGATATATGCGTGATAATGATGAACTTGAAGATGAGACAGACGACGTTGAAGACGAAGATGAGGATGAAGATACATTAGATTTCGATATCAGCCTTGATACGGATGATATTAAAGAAAAGAAATCTTCCGTTTCCAATTATGAGATGAGCAACGAGGTCAAGACGTCCGATAATATTAAAAATTATCTGAGCGCCATTGGTGAATATCCATTGCTTTCCCATGATGAGGAGATCGCCTTAGGGGAAAAGATCCAGGAAGGTGATCGGGCCGCCAAAGAAAAGCTGATCAATTCCAACCTGCGTTTAGTCGTTTCAATCGCCAAAAGATATCGTGGCCGAGGACTGGCCTTGATGGATCTGATCCAGGAAGGCAATATTGGCTTAGAGCGAGCAGCCGAAAAATTTGATCCAGCGATGGGCTTTAAGTTCTCAACTTATGCGACCTGGTGGATCAAACAGGCAATGACAAGAGCCATTGCGGATAGTGGCCGTACGATCCGTATCCCTGTTCATATGTTTGAAAACTTGAATAAAGTCAAGAAGACCCAGCGTGACCTCTCACAGAAGTTAGGACGTGAACCATCCGAAGAAGAATTAGCAGGTGCCTTAGGCATCGAAGTGGATAAACTGCGTGATCTCTTAAATCTTTCCATGGAACCAACGTCCTTGGAAACACCAGTTGGTGATGAAGAGGATTCATCCTTAGGTGACTTCATTTCCGATGATCATACGATCTCACCAACAAAGTTTGCGGATGAGGAAGCATTGAAAGATCAGGTCAATGAAGCACTCAAGCATTTAGATCCAAGAGAAGAACAGGTCTTACGCTTACGTTTTGGTTTAGATACCGGTTCTCCATTAACACTTGAAGAAGTTGGTAAGCGGTTCAATGTGACCCGTGAACGTATTCGTCAGATCGAAGCCAAGGCTTTAAGAAAGTTAAAACATTCCTCAAATGCCAACTTAAAAGACTTCTTGAATACCAGTCGATAAAAAAAGCTCTAGATTTTTTCTAGAGCTTTTTGAATGATTAAAGTAGATCGACATGATGAGCAGCACATGTTTCTTTTGTCTCATCATCCCATAATGAAGCCTGGACTTCACCGATATGACATTTTCTTAAGAAGAACATACAGATACGTGACTGACCGATCCCACCACCAATCGATAATGGTAAAACATTATTGATGATGTTCTGATGGAATGGTAAATTCAAGCGGTCTTCACAGCCGGCTTTCTTTAACTGTGTCTTTAAGGTATCGGCATCGACACGAATGCCCATTGATGATAATTCTAAGGCCTGATCTAAAACGACATTGTAAACAAGAATATCACAGTTTAAATGCCAGTCATCATAGTCAGGGGCACGACCATCATGCTTCTGACCACTCTTTAAAGTATCACCAATTTCCATCACACAGACAGCCTTATACTGACGAGCGGCTTTATTTTCTCTTTCTTTTGGGGAAAGATCAGGATAAGCATCTTCTAATTCCTGTGTTGTCACAAATGTGATCTCTTCTGGTAAGATTGGTTTTCCTAACTGTGGATAATGTCTAACGACGGTAAATTCAACATCTAATAAGCAGCGATAGATCTTTTTGACGGTCTTCTTTAAGAATTCGATCGTACGATCTTCTTTTGTGATGACCATTTCCCAGTCCCACTGATCGACATACATGGAATGTAAGTTGTCTAATTCTTCATCACGACGGATCGCATTCATATCAGTATAAAGACCAGTATGTGGTTCGAAGTGATATCTGTAGAGCGCATCTCTCTTCCATTTTGCTAAAGAATGGATGATCTCAATATCTTCATCTTCATTTAATGAAGGTGCGGTAAATGAGACCGGACGTTCAACGCCATTTAAGTTATCGTTAAGACCGGTATTCTTTAAAAGGAAAAGTGGTGCACTGACACGCGTCAGGCGTAAGCTTTCGGCTAATCTTCTTTCAAAAGTATCTTTGATTAATTTAACTGCAACTTCCGTCTCGATCAAGTTGAGCGGTGAGCTGTAATCTTCTGGTATAATTACGTTATTCATTTGTGTTTGACTCCTTTGTATGTAAAGAATTATAATAGAAGCTTTTTTGAAGTGCAAGAAAAGTTCATATCTTGCTTTAAAATCTTATTAATTCTAAAAGAATGTGGTCTGATTTTGTAATATCATAAAGGCTTGGCAAAATTCGTTGACTTGCAGAGAGTTATTTAATACAATGATTTAAACAAAACAGGAGGGTTCTCAATGAAAAAATTCTACAAAAGTACAAGAGGCCATCAGGAGCCGCTTGATTTCTATACATCGATCCTGCAGGGCATCGCTGATGATGGTGGTCTGCTCGTGCCAGATTTTCCTTTTGAAAAGAAAGATCTTAACGCTTTAAAAGACCTCAGCTATGTCGATTTAGCAACCGAAGTCATCTCAAGCTTCGTGCCAGAGGATGCCAAGGAAGATATTCGTGCCTGCGCCAAAGGTGCTTATGATACGGGCGCTTTTAAGAAGGGCGTCGTTCCCGTTGTCAAGGTCGGCAATCAGTGGATCATGGAA
The DNA here is from genome assembly GCA_900317015.1 of uncultured Erysipelotrichaceae bacterium. Lineage (GTDB taxonomy): Bacteria > Bacillota_I > Bacilli_A > Erysipelotrichales > Coprobacillaceae > Intestinibaculum. The sequence continues at coordinate 9,602 of ONFH01000246.1, forward strand.
CTCTTTCAGGGGCCAACAGCAGCTTTTAAGGATCTTGCCTTAACGATGCTGCCAAGATTTATGACCTTATCATTAAAGAAAAAGAACGAAGATCGTGAAGTCATGATCTTAGCTGCCACTTCCGGTGATACCGGTAAAGCAGCCTTAGAAGGCTTCAAGGATGTACCAGGGACATGCATAAAAGTCTTCTATCCAATCGATGGTGTCAGTGCCATCCAGAAGCAGCAGATGACGACCACGACTGGTCATAATACAGAAGTCATCGGTATTGAAGGGAACTTCGATGATGCGCAGACAGCTGTCAAGAAAGCTTTTGCTTCACAGGAATTAAAGGATCTTTGTGATCAGCATCATGTTTTCTTATCAAGTGCTAACTCGATTAACGTTGGTCGATTGATCCCTCAGATTGTTTATTATTTCCATGCTTATCTCACGCTTGTGAAAAATGGTGATATTGCGATGGGCGATGAAGTGAACTTCACCGTGCCATCTGGGAACTTTGGGGACTGCTTAGCAGGCTGGATCGCTAAAAACATGGGTGTGCCAGTCCACAAGTTCATCGTTGCCTCTAATAAAAATAAGATCTTAACAGACTTCTTTACAACTGGTGTCTACGATACGCATCGTGAATTCTATAAGACAAATGCGCCAGCAATGGATATCCTCGTGTCTTCTAACTTGGAAAGACTCGTCTGGTTCATGGTTGGTAAGGATAGCAAAAAAGTTGATGAATTCTATAAAGAATTAAATACATCTGGTGTTTATAAGGTCGATCAAGAGACATTAGAGACGATCCAGAAAGAATTCGCAGCTGGCTATCAGAGCGAAGAAGACGTCTTAAAGAATATCAAGGACTGTTATGATACTGATCATTATGTCTTAGATACACATACGGCTGTCGGCTATGGTGTGTATAAAAACTATGTCAAAGAGACTGGTGATACGACACCAAACATCTTATTATCGACAGCTTCACCATACAAATTCCCAGAATCTGTTTATGAAGCTTTGACTGGTGAAAAAGTGGATGTCTTTACGGCTATTGATAAACTTCATGAATTAACGGGTGTCGAGATTGCTTATCCATTAAAAGGCATCAAAGATCGTGAGATCTTACATAAAGGTGTCATTAAAAAAGATGAGATCTTAAAAACGATTGGCGATCGTATTAAGGAGAGCTAATTATGTATGTCAAAGTCAGAGTTCCTGCGACAAGTGCCAATTTAGGACCAGGGTTCGATGTGGCTGGTCTCGCAGTGACATTATATAATACCTTTACTTTTGAACTGATCGATGACGGTCTAGAGATCCTAGGCTGTCCACCACAGTTTGCCAATCGCGAAAACATGACTTATCAGGCCTTTGATGAAGCTGCCAAGCAGATTGGTCTTAATTATAAAGGGGTGCGCATCGTGACAAGCGGTGACGTTCCTTATACGCGAGGCTTAGGATCATCTTCAACATGTATCGTTGCCGGCATCGTGGGGGCTTATGCCTTTAAGGACCGTTACGAAGAACGTCGTGAGATCTTAAACTTAGCGACAAAGATCGAAGGGCATCCCGATAACGTGGCGCCTGCGATCTTTGGCGGCATGACTGTTTCCGTCATGGAGGATCATTTTAAAGTGACGACATTATCATTACCGGTCAAGCATGATTATCGTTTTGTCGCTTTGATCCCGCCATTTACATTATCCACAAAGAAGGCTCGTGCCGTCTTACCTGATACCTTAGATCGTGCCGATGCCATTGCCAATGTGTCGCATTTGGCTTTAATGGTCGCATCGATCATCAATGGTTATGATGAAGGTCTAAAATTAGGCTTTAAGGATCGTTTCCATCAGCCATATCGTGGGAAGCTGATTAAAAACTTCTTCCCAATCATGGAAACATTAGAAAAAGATGAACGTGTCTTAGGCGCTTATCTTTCTGGAGCTGGACCAACGATCATGGCGCTCATCAGTGCTGACGATACCAAGGGTGTCGTACGTATTAAAGAAGAGCTTGGTGACTTGATCGATGGCTGGCGTGTTGAAAAATTGGAATTAGATACGCGTGGTTATACATGTGATTTCCTATAATAAGATCGGCTAAAATGCCGGTCTTTTCTAATGCAAACGGATGTGTTAGACTACTAGCGGAGGTAATGACAATGTACGAAGCAAAACAGATGATCATTATGAGACGTGATCTCAAGATGCGTAAAGGAAAGATTGCCGCTCAGTCAGGTCATGCCTGTGTCGAAGCGGTCTTAAAAGCGTTACAAAAAGAAAATCGCTTTGATCAATTAGTAGATGAAGATGGTTATATGACTTTAAATACGGAAGATGTGACTCCACTGACCCAGTGGTTTCAGAAAGGTGTTGCGAAAGTCTGTGTCTATGTCGATAGTGAAGAAGAGCTTTTAGCTTTACATAAAAAAGCGGTGGAATTAGGCTATTTAGATGCCCTGATTCAGGATGCCGGCTATACCGAATTCCATGGGGTGCCAACTTATACATGTATGGCCCTTGAACCATTATATATTGACGATGCGAATAAGATCACTGGCGACTTACCATTATATTAG
>ONFH01000245.1 GCA_900317015.1 uncultured Erysipelotrichaceae bacterium
GAACGAGTAAAAGTGAAGGCTATAAAGATCATAAAACATATGCTCAATATGAGAATACCTATGATTCAGAGGGACGTCTTACTAAATATACTATTACAAATACAAGTGATGATAATCATGAAGGAGAAGTAGTAGAGATGAACTATAAGCAAGTGAAAGTGAGGGGGAGATCTTCAATATGGTGTAAACTTCAACAGCAATATTACTTACGTAATGGAAAATACTATGGAGATGGTGAATATAATTATTTAAATGATTTAGCACAGGCGTATTGATTGAAGTAATAATGAGACTATGTTCATGATGAAAAATATGAAAGATCATTTCATGATCGTGCAACTTTTGATATAAGTAAGTGATACAATAATAGGAGTCATCATCAAGGGACATGATGCATTTTAGGAAAAAGAAGGGGAGATGGTTATGTATTGTAGATATTGTGGTAAGAAGGTCAGTGATCAGGTGAAGTTTTGTCCTTACTGTGGGAAGGCCATAGGATTACCAAAAGAGAACATTTATCAAAGACATGAAAAAATGCGTGCTAATGAAAAAGCGAGAGTGCAGGCAGCCACATCCTATGAGACGAAAGCAAAGGTTAGTAAAAAGAAATTAAATAAAAAGAATGCTATTGCAGTGATCTGCGCGGTTGCGGTTGGTGTTTGTGCTGTTGGTATCGGGGTTTCAAAATCTCATACGGCATCGACGCTGTTTGGAGAAAAAGTACAAGTCAATGTGATTGACCGTATGAAAAGTTATGATGAGAATGGTGATCTTTACCATACTGATCATTTCCATTATGATTCTTCAGGACTCGTTAAGAAGATTAATAAATATGGAGATGACTTGGATGATATTGATCAAAGTGTTTTTACGTATAAAGATCATAAGCTTGTTTCTATTAAGGATACATGTCCAACAGGAGAAGACGACTCGGTTATAGACACATTTGAATATCAAAATAAGGACAATAATTATTTATCAAAGCTCATCGAGAAAACAATACCAGGAAGAGATAGTGATTCAAAAGAGTCTACAACAGGTCGTTATAAATTTGTTTATAAGACAATAAATGGCAAGCAAAGAGTTGATCAGAACATTCTTTGGAACGGTAACAAGGATAAGTATCTTGCCACATGCGCCTATACAAATAATGGATATATGAAGAGCTTTACCCTAAAAAATCTTGCTAATAACACAAAGTATGAGTATGACTGTTCTTATGATTCCCATGGCACAATACTTCAAGAAGGTTACAAAGGTAAGGGAAACTATTATAAATATACGAATAACTATGATGATGAGGGAAAACTCATTAAATATACCTATTCAGATACAAATAATGACAGCTATAAGGATGAATCGGTCATATTTAGCTATAAGACGATCACGATTAATGCGAAATATCAGAAAGCCGTTAAGATCCAGCAGCAGTATTATTTACGTAATGGTCAATATTCTGATGAAGGTGAATTTAATTATTTCAACGATTTAGCTGATGCTTTAAAGAATGCAAAGTAATGATGGTGATGTTTTAAGATTTCATATTTATAAGCGACAATACGAAGTCGTCAGAAAGAAGAGGGATGATGAAGATGAAATTATTAAATGTAAAGGTAGGAATGGGATTATTGTCAGTGACCACAATCTTTTCAGGGATAACACCAATCATGGCTGCTACTACAAATGTTTATGTGGTGGATCATTATAAGGGGGATGATACAGAAATCTATTTTCCTAATGAAACGATCACTTATAATAAGAATGGCCTTATTAGCAAGATGAAATTAAAAGCGATCTATGAACCTGATGAGATCAGAGAAGACTATACTTATAATTTTAATACGACAAGCCTCTTTACTTATAAGAAGAATAAGCTTAGTAAGCTTAGCGTAAAAGATGTGATCTCGACAGAGACTTATAAACCTGTTTATAAAGGTGGGTTGTTAAAGACTCTTAAAATTACTTCTCAATATTCTGATTCTACTTCTCATTCAACAAGGAAATACACCTATAGTAAAGGTCGTATTGCCACAGTGAATGGTGAACAGTACACCTATAAGAATGGGTTATTAGTGGACTTAGGGGATGATATTAATAAATATGGCTATGATTCAAAAGGATATTTATCTTATCGTAGTCATATCTTAGTAGGAGAAGCTTATGATGATGTTTACTTTAAAAACACCTACAATAAGAAAGGACTCTTAGTTTCAACGCGTATTAGTAAATATGAGAACTCTGATGAAGCTGTTCCAAGTAAACCAGTATTAAAGGTTACTTATAAAAAGATTAAAGTTTCTAAGTCAATGGTAAAGAAGGTCAATGCACAACAGAATTGGATTCTTAGAAATGTTCGTGATGATTCAATCTATAATATTTAGTAGAAAAGAAGACTGTGATCATGAAGACAAGCTTCATTGATTACAGTCTTTTAAGTCTTAATAAGGGCTGTTATATAAGTTAAGCTTTAGGAAATCAATTTTACAGTATTCAAAGATCAATATTTTCCTTATGATCAAAAAATGACAAAGAGTGAACCGTTTATGACTGTTTTCCTTATTAATTAAAGGATATGGTAAAATATTCGTAGAAATCATGAAGGGA
>ONFH01000323.1 GCA_900317015.1 uncultured Erysipelotrichaceae bacterium
ACAGACATCAAATGCACTCATGTTATTCTCCTCTCTTATAATGTATATTATTACATAGATTTCAAGCGCTTTCAAGATACTATACGTATTTAAAACTTATTTAAAAAGAAAATTTCCCGAATCACGTCCGGGAAATTCTCATACGTTCATGATCAAAACTCTTATTTTTTAGCCTTAATGACTAAGTCTTCGAGTTTATAAATATCCTTAGAACTCATGAATAAGTAAACGACATTATCATATTGTGCAAGCTTTGCTGCATCTTCTTCGTTTTCCTTAATGATCTTCGCTCTTGGAATATACTGAGTAATTTCAGTGACATCAATATTGATCCCAGGTTCTGGATGCGCATTGGCTGGGAAGTCTACGAAATATGGATAATCGGCAAGATCCATACTTTCCGCAAAACGTTTCGCAAAACGTAAAGCACGTGAGAAACGGTCTGGCTGGAAGACGGCAACGATCTTCTTGCCGGGATATCTTGTACGTGTTTCTTCAATGACATACTTTACAGCTGTTGGATGATGTGCATAGTCATCGACATAGACACAATCGCCAATTTCCTTAACCGTATAACGACGTTTAACGCCTTCAAATGTCGAAAGCTTTTCTTCTAAGTATTCTGCTTCCATTCCTTCTTCATAGCCTAAAGTAATGACAGCTAATGTATCATATAAGGTATGCATACCAAAGAATGGCAGTTTAAAATGACCAAAAAGATCACCATAAGCATATACATCAAATGATAAGCCTTTATCATTGTTAATGACATTCTTAGCCTGGATATCATTGCCATCGTTAATACCAAATTTGACGACTGGCTTTGTCCAGTTCATATGTGGAAGATAAGGATCATCGCCCCAGATGACAACTTTCTTTTTCGCTCTGTTGCCATAATCTTCAAATGCCTGCTTGTAGCTATCAAATGTCTTATAGTAATCGACATGATCATATTCGACATTGTTAATTAAAGCATAGTCGTTATAGTAATGTTTGAAATGGTTACGGAATTCATCGACTTCACTGATGAAATACTTTGCATCCTTAACAGCATAGCCTGTACCATCACCAATTAAGACATTTGTTTTGGCATAATCTTTGAAGACATGATAACACATACCTGTTGTGGTCGTCTTACCATGTGTGCCACCGATGCCGATGGAAATAAAGTTCTTAAAGAAATCACCTAAGAATTCACAATAGTTCTGACAGATGACATTAGGATTGTCCTGGGCTGCACGAACTTCAGGATTGGTACGATCAAAGTCGTTCCCGGTAATGACATGCATGCCATCCTTGATGTTATTCGCATCCCATGAATAAACAGGAATGCCTCTCTTCTTTAATTCATCTTCAATAAAAATGTATTTATCTATATCACTGCCGGCTACTTCATAACCTAAATCATGTAAGATCTCTGCTAAAGAAGCCATACCGGACCCTTTAATACCAACAAAATAATACATCTAATTTCACCTCGAAAATATTCTAGCACAAATAGGAATTGAAACCTATACGAAATAAACAAGATCTTTCATTTTTACACGAACTAATTGATGCTAAGCTTAAAGGAGTAAGCATAGACACTTTCTCCACTTGGTTCTGCTCTAAAATAGAGGGTCTGATTCTTTGTCACCACAAAGGTTTCCATATCTGTAAAGCTATGGTTATAGTTAGGGGCCTTTAAATCATAAAGACTATCAAAGACATAACCGGTTAAATACTTAGAAGCCTGAATCGTAAGATGACCTGAATAAGGCGCTTTAAGCTTATAGTAGTCAGCCTTCTTTGCCTGATTGATATAGCCATAGTATGTCTTATTAATCTTAATCGCATGGGCTTTTTTATACGTTGAGTCATTGCCCTTGAAACTTTGTTTGCAGGCTTTCTGACGAATTTTTAAAGAATATGTATGCGCGTAGTGTGGCTCCATACTCACTAAATATGTCCCCTTGGAAAGATAAGACATAAAGTGATCATCTTTGGTCTTGATATTATAGAAGGCCAGATCTCTTTTCTTATG
>ONFH01000242.1 GCA_900317015.1 uncultured Erysipelotrichaceae bacterium
CAATTATTTCTTAAATTTTTAGTATTTTCCTAATCAAAAATTAAACTTTTGTTCATATTTCCAAATACTTGTACGTATTTATAGAAATATTACGATCAGACATCTTAAGAGTTTTATAAGATTTAATACGCATTTCACCCTTTGATAACATTTTCTTAACATAATATTTTCTAGCCACTTGTCTGTTGTGAATTCTTTATCTATATTTTTTTACAAAACAGATGAGCTATTCTCCTAATCTTCTTTTCATCCTTATGAAAAACATCAAAACAAAATTGGAGAGTTTTCCAGATGGTCTCATTGTGGATTTATGAATGAAAAATAGACGGCTCTCTTGAGAAAGATCTTGAGGTTGCTATAATGAAAGTGATTGATAGGAAGGTTTTTTATTTATGAATACAAGAGGAAGAAATATCTTTGGTTCACTTTGTGCGATCCTTGGTGGTGTGTGCTGGGGATTGTCAGGAAGCTGTGGACAGTTTCTTTTTACGCATGAGAATATGGACGTGAAGTGGCTCGTCCCTATTCGTCTAGGCTTTGCCGGTCTCATTCTATTGATTTTTTCATTACTTCGCTATAAACCGAAAAACGTCATTGCCCCATTTAAAACAAAGAAAGACATCATTGGACTATTGGTCTATGGACTCTTAGGGGTAAGTCTTTGTCAGTTCTTTTACTTTGCCACGATCCAGTTATCATCGGCAGCTATTGGCACGATCTTACAGGACTTAGCACCAGCGATGATCCTGCTTGTCGAATGTCTGATTGCCAAAAGACGTCCCCATGTAACGGAGATCATTGCCATCGTTTTAGCAATGTTAGGTGTCTCATTAATTACCACGCATGGCCAGTTCACCTTATCGATTCCTGTTTCTGCGTTAGTTGCTGGAATCATCTGTGCTGTCTGTGTCACAGTTTATAATGTCGATCCTGGTCACGTCCTTAAGAAATTCCCTGTAATCATCTTACAAGGCTGGTCATTTCTTCTTGGCAGTCTGTTTTTTATGTTGATCTTTCAGCCCTGGCAATACCATTATCATCCATCGATGATCGGCTTATTGGGCATTGCCTTTGTGGTTGTGGTCGGTAATGTTTTAGCATTCCCACTTTATATGACAGGGGTCCGTATTATTGGGCCATCTAAAAGTATTCTTTATGGATTCTCTGAACCTGTTACAGCTGCCATCGTCGGTACTTTATTTCTTGGCAACATCTTTACATTATGGGATCTGTTGGGATTCGTCTTAATCTTTGGTATGTTAACATTGATCTCACTCCAGCAGCGAAAATCTGATTCTGTTTAGTACATTCTTAGGAATGTACTTTTTTGATACCTAAACAAAAAGATCTGGCCAATAGACCAGATCAAAATATCAAATTTTTTATGAAGCGTAAGCTTTTTTTCGTTGTGGCATCAGACTGAATAACACCCCTACAATAATGAACAGACTGCCGATCACAAATGATAATGTGCAGGCTTCATGTAAGAATAAGATTCCTAATATCGATGATGTTAAAGTCTGAATTGGATAAAAGCTGGCACAGATATGGGCTGGAATCACACCTAATGAACGATTCCATAAAAAGTTAGCCAATGCTGTGCAGACAAGACCAATGTATAAAACGGATAAGACAACAGGAACATCAACCGTGATCACTGGATGAGTGAAAGCAATCTCGCCAATGGCGACGGGAAAGTTAAAGATACAAGCCATCAGCATTGCAAACTTCGTGATCGTCAATGATGAATAGTGCGCACTGATCTTACGGGTATTGACACTGGTGATCGACCATAATAAAACAGATAAGAATGAAAGCACCATGCCGATCACTGAGACCTTTGAACCAACGCCCAGGATCACAAAGACGCCAGACACAGATAAAAGTAAACCAAAGATGGCCCCAGGTGTCATACGCTCTTTAAGAAAAATAGCGGCCATCACAGAAATCATGATAGGATTGGTAGAGTTGATCAATGAAGCCATAGCTGAACCGGCAAACTTTGTCCCTAAAAGCTGAGCATCAACACTGACGAAATAACCGATGATCCCAATTAAGAGAAAGTAAGGATAATCAGCACGTTCGATTTTTTCTCTTTTGCCAAATGAGAAGAGAGAAAGGACAATAAAGCCAATAAAATAACGTAAGAAGGCCACCGTAAATGTTGGCAGCTTTCCTAAAACAAAACTTGAAACAACGTAAAGTGTGCCCCAGATCACAAAGGTCGAGATCAAGAGTACATAAGATGTAATCTTAGACATATAATTCCCCCTAGAACAGCCCCCATTATAGTCCTATTCAGAAAAAAAACACCGATCTTTTGATCGATGTCATAGATAAGATGGCGCGCTAGACAGGAGTCGAACCCGTAACCTCTTGGTCCGTAGCCAAACACTCTATCCAATTGAGCTACTAGCGCAAATATATGTTAACAGACGTAAAATAGAACCTGTCTCTTGTAAGAGAAATGAATAACGTCTGTTAAATATTCATCCCTTCAACTCTCACACCTGTAAGAGACAGTCATTTGCAACGACAATGACTATATAACTTTTTCAAACAAAAATCAAGTATTTTTTTAAAAAGAGGATATCAAA
>ONFH01000244.1 GCA_900317015.1 uncultured Erysipelotrichaceae bacterium
CGCTTACATATGAGAGTATAGCTGAAGGTCAGAGAAGGGCTGTACGTTCCAAGGTACAACGCCAACACTTAGCTAGAAAAGAGCGTTTAAAAATAGAAATGCGTATTTTATGAAATAATGTTTTCTATATTATTTATAGAATGGATGAGTCGCATTATCATATAGTTAATGAACAGCAGATATGAAGGTGTGCTATTACATACTTACATATCTTATAGAAATGAAGAGGTTTTACATGAGCGAGAAAATGAATGAAGAAATTCTGACTATGAATTCTGTACATGAATGTCTTTTTAATATTCTGTCGATGTTTGCGGATTATTGTGAGTCTCATCATCTGAGATATGATCTATATTATGGTACGTTGATTGGCGCTGTTAGACATAAAGGCTTTATTCCGTGGGATGACGATATTGATGTTGTTATGCCCAGAACTGACTATGATCGACTTCATGAATTGGTGAAAACAGAGCCACTTTCAAGCCCGCTTGAATTGAAGACTTTTGGGGATCCAGACTACGTTCTTTCATTTGGCAAAATCATCAACACTGAAATCTTTGTTGAAGAAGAATTGAATGATACCGATTCAAATTTATGGATTGATATATTTCCACTGGATAATGTCTCTGATGATGAAGAAACATGCCGGAAGGAATTAGCTAAGGCGTGTTCCTTAGCTCATAAGCATTCTTTGGGTACAGCACCTTTATGGTCAGGAACAAGTATTGCACGAATGCTCTTAAAGACACCAGTATCTGCTATTGAACACGCTATCCTGAAAAATAGAGGAAATACATATTACACAAAGCAGATCGATGATCTTTGCCACAAATATGATGGAATTGAAACAAAATACATTGCTAACGTATCATGGGGGTTGGGGGACAAAGAACGTATCTTACGTGAAGATTATGAAAAACCTCAGGCAGAAGTTGAGTTTGAAGGAAAAATGTTCAAAACGATCCATGATTGGGATAAATATCTCCGGCTTTATTATGGAGATTATATGCAGCTTCCACCGGAAAGCCAACGTACAGGTCATTCCATGAAAGTATATCGTAAAAAGTGCGGAGATTAAAATGGACAATCCATTAATATCAGTAATAGTACCTGCTCATAACGTAGAAAAGTATTTTCCAAAGTGCATTGATTCAATTCTGAAGCAGGATTATCGAAATCTTGAAGTAGTTCTTGTGGATGACGGCAGTACTGATACAACATCTTTATTATGCGATCAGTATGCTCAGAAAGATTCACGAGTTGTCGTGTATCACAAGCCTTGCGGGGGTGTATCTGATGCACGAAACTTTGGCGTTTCTCATGCCAAGGGTGAGTATTTTGCTTTTGTTGATTCAGATGACTATGTTACTGAAGATTATATTTCTTATTTATGGAAATTATTAAAAGCTGTCCCTGGATGTAAATTATCTCTTTGCACATTATTTGATGTCTATCCGCTGCTGAATAAGATTGTCGATACAGGTGATGGTACAGAGATGGTTTTGAGTGCAAAAGATTGCCTTGAAATGCTATGTTATCACGACAAGGTCGACACTTGTGTGTATGCAAAGCTTTATCATCGAAGCGTGTTTGAGAATATAGTTTATCCAGTGGGACGCTTGTTTGAAGACATTGGTGTAACTTATCAGCTGATAGATAAATGTCCAGAAATTTCCTGCGGTTTCAAGTCAAAATATTATTACATCAGGCGTGATAATTCGATCGTAACTTCGAACTATAACAAAATGAAGGTAGATATGCTTGAGATGACGGATCGGATGGCATCTTATGTTTCCACCAAATATCCAGATTTAAAGGATGCCACTATTCGCAGGCAGGTATACGCAAGATTTAGTACGTTGAATCAGATGTTGTTTACTTCAGAAGATACTGATGTAAAGAAAGAAATGATATCTTTCATTAAGGACAATGAAAGATCTGTTTTGAAAAATTCTAAAACTCCAAAGAGAGACAGGGTGGCCATTTATAGTTTGAATGTCGGCTTATGGTTTTATAAACTATGCTGGCGGGTGTATTTGAAAGTTACAAAAGGAGTGTAATTGAAAAATAGCCCTTTTCTAAGAAATCATGTTCCCTGGTCAAAGGTATACAGATTCTTTGAATGCCAGACCTCCGCAGAATGGAAATCATAACTTCATTTTGAAGAAATTGAGAAAACGACAACACTAAAGAAGAGAAAGAAGCTCTATGATCCTTCTGAATCTGTCAAAGAACAGCCGGACAAGTTTCTGATAATAAATCCCCCACTGACTGTAATCACATGATCACAGTACAGCAGAGGATTCTGGTTAAATGAAATTGCGTAGGGTATTCCGGAAATCCCACAGTGAAATTGTGTAGGGAGTTGAGGATACCAGAATATGCATTAAGAAG
>ONFH01000241.1 GCA_900317015.1 uncultured Erysipelotrichaceae bacterium
AGTCAATGTACCATATAAGTTTCAACCTAATCAAATCGGGACAAATTCAATCTTGGTACAAGAAGACAATATCATCTTTGGTTCACATACAAAAACATCAAAGGACATCCACTCTTGACAAAAACCAAACAGGATGATAAACAAGAAGAAAAAGGAGGCTTTTATGCAAACTGCAATCTTTACGATCATTTTACTGATCTTATGGACATTCACTCATATGATCAGTCTCTTCAAATATCCTGACTTAGCGGAATACACGATACCTGATAATATTAAAGAAGATCTTCACTACAAGCGGATGCCTCATACCAAGGTCTCCCTCTCCTTCTTTATTCTTTCTCTGATCCTCTTTTTTGCGATCTTTATTTATGCCGGTGTGCTGGCTGGACCAAATCTCGTGAACATCCTCATCCGCATGGTGATCATGTATATGATCAATGAAGTCTATGGGGAAGTGTTCATCAACCGTTATCTTTACACGCATACATCATTCTACAGTAAACTTTATAAGCACTATACGAATATTGATTCTCCTGATCGTCATATCATTCCGGAATCAAAAGATTCTCTTGCCTTAAAAATTTTCCTTGGCGTTCCAGGATGCTTATTCGTCTCTCTCATCATCTGGCTCCTGTCCCTTTTATAAATGCTCTTTCATTGACTAAAAGGGCATTTTCCTATACTATTGTGAAGAAAGTGCGGTGAAATTATGGTTTACTTAGATTATTGTGCCAATGCCCCAGTGGATCCTGAGGTCTTAGACACTTTTTATACAACGACAAAAACATATTTTGCGAACCCTAATTCGATCCATACATTAGGTGTTCAAGCCAATCAATTATTAAATCAACATGCCGACCATATCGCCTCTTATTTTCATGTCACAAGAGACGAACTGATCTTTACCTCAGGGGCGACCGAATCCAACAATTTAGCCATCAAAGGCATCTGCGAACGTTATCGCAATCGCGGCAAACATATCATTATTGGCGCCATGGAACATAACTCCTTAGTTTCTAGTGCCACACGTATGCAGAGCTATGGCTTTGAAGTTGAGTTAGCACCAATCGATCGTAATGGCCGTATTGATCTTGATGAATTAGAATGGATGATTCGTGATGATACGATCCTTGTTTCGATTGCTGCAGTGGATAGTGAAATGGGCATCGTTCAGGATGTTGAAGGCATCGGTGCCTTCTTAAAACAGTATCCTCAGCTTTATTATCATGTCGATGCTTCTCAGGCCATTGGGAAAGTCGATCTCAACTATGACAATGTCGACTTGATTACCTTTACGCCTCATAAGTTTGGTGGCATCATCGGCACTGGCGTTTTAGTCAAGAAGAAGGATATTGGATTAAAGATCCAGATCGATGGTGGGAAGTCCACATCCATCTATCGTTCCGGGACGCCAATGCTTGCAAATATCGTAGCCTGCGATCAAGCTTTAACAATTGCTTTAGCACATCAGAAAGAACGAGAAGCCTATGTAAAAGCTTTCCAGGAAGATTTATTAACATTCTTAAAGGGCTATGACAATGTGCATATCAATAATACCAAGTATTCAAATGCCTATGTCATCAACTTCTCGATGAAGAATATCCGTTCCGAAGTCTTTGCGGCAAAGCTTGATGAACACGAAGTGTACATCTCGACAAAGACATCCTGCTGCCCGGAGAATGCCCCAAGCAAGCTTGTCTATGCCTTAACGAAAGATAAGAATCTTGCCCTCACCTCTTTACGTTTATCATTATCCCATTTAACGACGAAAGAGGATGTTGAGACCTTTAAGAAAGTATTTGATCAATGTTATAAGGAAGTATATGCAAATGGATAAAGTCAAGGAAATTGAAAGAAGTATTATTAAAACATATCGTAAAGCCATCTGGCGTCCTTTCTGTAAAGGCGTGACAGAATATGAATTAATTCAGGATGGCGATAATATTATGGTCTGCATCTCTGGCGGGAAGGATTCTTTCCTTTTAGCAAAGTGTATGCAGGAGATCCAGCGTCATGGCAAGGTCCATTTTGATCTTCACTTCGTCTGCATGGATCCCGGCTATAACGAATTCAACCGTGGCATGATCGAAGATAATGCCAAGACTTTAGGGATCCCTCTTGAAGTCTTTGATACTGATATCTTTGATTCCGTGTCTGGCGGTGCGTTTAAACAGCCATGTTACTTCTGTGCCAAGATGCGTCGTGGTTATCTTTATAAACATGCCCAGTCGATTGGCTGTAATAAGATCGCCTTAGGTCATCATTTCGATGATGTTATTGAAACGACCTTATTATCCATGTTCTATGGTTCAGAAATCAAAACGATGATGCCTAAGCTTCACTCTGATCACTATAAAGGATTGGAAGTCATTCGTCCGCTTTTCAAGGTCCGTGAGGATGCAATCATCAGATGGCGTGATGGCAATGACTTAACGTTTATCAACTGCGCCTGCCGTTTTACAGAAGGCTGTTCCTTAATTGATGATGGGTCTTCTAAACGTAAAGAAATGAAGACACTGATCAAGCGTATGGAAAAGCGTAATCCAAAAGTCGCTCAGAACATCTTTATTGCGATGCACAATGTCAACTTAGACTGCGTCATGGACTGGAAGAAAGATGGCGTGAAACATAGCTTCTTAGATGATTACTATGATCCAGAACGTTATGAAGTCACTGAAGAAATTGAAAAATTCTAAACAAAAAGCTGGAACACATAATGTTCCAGTTTTTTATAACGAACGTCCTAAAAGATAGGCGTCCTGAATGGATCTTGAATGTTTTGTCATCGAAGGTGTTCCACAGCCATAGCCTAAGACCATCCCACAGTCATCAAAATGACAATATCTTACCAATGTCTTGTAATGGGCACTTAAAGCATCAAACGTCCAGTCATCACTGTTCCATGCCACCGTTAATAAAGCACTCTTTAAATGCTTTTGATGCAGGGAGCCATTAAAGAAACAGAAACGATCAATGACTGTCTTTAACTGCGCACTCATACCATAGTAGTATAGTGGCGATGCAAAGACGATCATATCGCTATTTAAGATCTGATCTCTCACTTCATACATATCATCTTTCTGTACACAAGGTCCTTCTTACCCGCAGGCCACACAGCCAGTGCAGGGATGAATGTTTTTATGGGCAATATCGATGACTTCGACGTCATGACCCTTTTCAAGAGCTCCCTTTTGAAAGCTTTCAATCAAGAGATTTGTGGATCCTTTCTTATTAGGAGAGCCCATTAATACGGTTATCTTCATGATTTATAGTCCACTGCTTTCAAGCCAGTTTTTGAGTGTCTCTTTTGAAACGGATGCTGGGAAACGCTTGTGAGAAACAAAGTCTGCCTTTGGAGCACTCTTCTTTAAGATTTTAGCGGTATTCCCCATCTGAGATGAACCTGATGTTGCAAATAAGAAGATCTTCTTATTTGTAAAATCATAGCTTTCTAAGAATGTTAAAATGATCTGTGGGGCACGATACCACCAGATTGGGAAACCAATAATGACCGTATCATACTGATCCATGTTTTCATCTTTTGAAGCAATGGCGGGACGAGAACTGTTGTCCTTTGCCTCTAAAGAACTTCTGCTTTTCTGATCCATCCAATTTAAATCAGCACTTGTATATTTGACTTCTGGTTCGATTTCAAAGAGATCACTGCCAGATACTTCCGCAACCTTTTTGGCGACTTCCTTTGTCGTTCCTGTTGCACTAAAATAAGCCGTTAAAATATGACTCATAATCCTATCACTCCTTTTGACAAGTTTATTGTAAAAAGAAAAGCTTCTTATGTCTAATACCTATCCTTTATGGATGTCCATGCATAAAATGCATACTAAAGCTGAACGGCTTGGTCGCTAATGATCATCATGCAGTCATATAAATGCGTGATAAAGTATTTCATTGATTCTTCATCACAGGCGACACACCCCGCTGTATCTCCCTTACCAAAGCAATGAAAGAAGATGGCATTGCCTTTTCCTTTGACAAAGGGATCATAATTAAAATCTAAGGCATAAGCATATTTATACTGTAAGTCTTCATAGTCTTTTAAATGTTCATAATCCTGACCTAAGGGATGATCAGTGAGCACATAGCGATTCGGTACTGGCCAGTCATCCCCTGCCCAGTAAGCATTATCCGTAATAATTTTATAATCCATGGCTGGATGCAGTTTTTCGATGCCCTCTTTGCCAAAGGCAAAAAGTAAACGAAAGGAACCAATGGGGGTCGTGCCATCTCCGTTTATGCGATTATGGCTTAAGCCATTTTTCCCACAGCGGGCTTTGGTCCTGTACGTTAAAACATAATGATCATCCTTTAATTCATAAAGCTTTAAATCATAATAAGGCTTTCTTGAGGGCGTTATGGCTATGATCTGCGACGTTTTCATATCATCACCTACTTCATTGATCAGTTTACTACATGATATAATATTAAGTAAAGAAAAGGTGATCCTATGATTCTTACCGGAAATGAAGATTTACGTATTAAAAGAACGATTGAAAGTATCAATGAAGCATTTAAGAAACTGCTTTGTGAGACAGATTATGAGAAAATTAGTGTGACGAAGCTCTGCCAGGAAGCGAGAATCTCTAAAAAAACATTTTATTTCTACTACAGTGATCTTGATGAATTACTTAAAGAAATGATGATGCAGTATTCCAGTGCCTACGCAAAAAGTGTCGCTCGATATCATCTTCCTGAAGATGCCAAAGACGTCATCAAAGAATTCTTTGTCTTTTCCTCACATCAGGGCGAAGCGTATGATCGTATCACCTACTTAGAATCCTTCCGTTATATTCGCAATCAGATGATCCATGATGTCAGAGCAGAGACAAAGATTGAATCCTTTAGCAATACGCTGCCTGGGATCTATATGAGCACTGCACTGCTTGAGATTTATATCTACTGGGTGAATGGCGGGAAAAAGGAATCTCTTGATGAGATCATCAAAGAGGCCACAAATCTTATCCTAAATGTTTTAAACGGGATGAAGTCATGAAAAAAGACCAAATGAATGGTCTTTTTTGTATTATAGTGAATCTTTGAAAATGGCTAAAATATCTTCTTCAAGAAGTGGAGCCCAGGCATTTTCCAAGCCTTCATTAACGGCGACATGATGCGCCATTTCAGAAAGTCTTGATTCATCAATGCCAACATCCTTTAAATGCATAGGAATACCGATCTCTACAAAGAAGTTATAGAGGGCATCGATCCCTTTATTAGCCGTGTCATAATCATCCTTGCCTTCAACGCCAAAGACATTTTTCGCAAACTTCACGAAACGAGGTAATGTATGATCATTTAAGATATGCTTCATCCATCTTGGCGTAATGATTGCTAAGCCGACTCCATGGGTAATATCATAATAAGCACTTAGGGCATGTTCCATCCCATGACATGGCCAGCCACTTTCTGAGTTACCAAGGGATAAGATACCATTACAGCCATATGTACAATCAAGCATCATTTCTGCTCTTGCACGATAGTCTTCTGGATTCTTTAAGATGGCCTTGCAGTTGGCCATTAATGATTTCAAGTTGGCTTCACAGATGCCATCATTTAATAATGTCGTATCCCCAGCAAAATACTGTTCGATCGTATGGTTCATCGCATCAGCGGTACCAGCGGCTGTCTGATTGGCGGGAACAGTAAATGTATACGTTGGATCTAGAAATGAAGCTACTGGGAATAGATGTGGATCCATATAGCCGACCTTATCATTAGTTTCTGTTCTTGAGATGACGCCACCGCAGTCATATTCAGAACCTGTAGCTGCCAATGTTAAGATATCGACAATTGGTAAAGCATCCTTTGTCGGCACTTTGTACGTGATCAAGTCCCAAGGTTCGCCATCATACTTAGCCCCAGCCGCAATCGCCTTAGAACAGTCTAAGACAGAACCGCCACCGACCGCTAAGATGACGTCAATCGCATGTTCCTTACACATCTTGACGCCAGGGACAACGGAATCTGTATACTTAGGATTAGGAGCGATCCCGCTTAATTCATAGACTTCAAAGTCTTTTAATAAATCCTTGACCGTATCGTAAAGACCGCTTCGTTTAATGGAACCGCCACCATAAGTTAAGAGTACTTTCTTACCAAGGGGAGCCATCACTTCCGGAAGCTGTTTGACAACGCCCTGACCAAAGATCAGACGTGTTGGTGTCATATAATCAAAATTTTGCATATTATGTGTATCTCCTTTCAAATGTATACCCATATTATATCTCTTCCCTTTCCTAAATTCTATAATGTCGAACTTTTGCCATAAAAGAAAAAGTCAACCTATACATTGCGTCTTTTAAGACTTCAAAAATTTCATCCGCTGTTAACTGTTTTGCACAGCCTTTAGTAATGATCGTACTATCGGCGACTTTTCTCAGTAAGTCTTCATCAGTAATCTCCATTTCACTTAAGCTTGTCGGCATACCGATCTCTTTGATGAAGGCTTCTAAGGCATCGATTCCAGCTAAAGCTAAAGCCTCTTCCCCCTGTCCTTCATCAGGAACGTTCCAGACATTGACCGCAAAGCGGGCAAACTGGTTCACTGCGCCCTGATAAATATGATGATATAAAGATGGATGAATGGCAGCTAAGCCCATCCCATGATTACAGTTCGTATAAGTGCCTAACTGATGTTCTAACATATGAGCCTGGAAATCTGTCACCTTACCGATCTTTAAGATGCCATTTTCCGCTATAGTGGAATCCCACTTCAGTTCGCTTCTTGCAAATTTGTCATCAGGATTCTTGACGATGACACGTGAGTTCTTGATGACATTTCTCATGATGGCTTCGGCAATCTCATTAGGGACAAAGCTTTCACGTGGTGTGCCAAAATAGGTTTCCATCGCATGAGATAAAGTATCAAAAGCACCAGAGATCAGCTGTTTCTGAGGTACGGTCCTTGTTAAAACAGGATCAAGGATCGCAAAGTCGGCATAGGCACCACCCATCCCATTCTTCTGTTTAGTCTCTTCATTGGTAATCACAGCCCCATTATTTTCTTCCGAGCCTGTACCAGAGACCGTTACGATGACGCCCATTGGTATGAATTCTGTAGGAAACTGATGTTTCTTAAATTCTAAGTCCCAGATATCTTCATCAAGTTTAGCCTAGGCAGAGACGATCTTACAGCAGTCACTAACACTGCCGCCGCCAACGGCTAAGATAAAATCAATATTATGTTCTTTTGCGAGCTTGGCACCTTCCTGAACTTTCGCATACGTTGGATTAGACATAATGCCAGAAAATTCCGTAATCGTCTTTCCTGCT
The DNA here is from genome assembly GCA_900317015.1 of uncultured Erysipelotrichaceae bacterium. GTDB lineage: Bacteria > Bacillota_I > Bacilli_A > Erysipelotrichales > Coprobacillaceae > Intestinibaculum. Next base: position 7,291 of record ONFH01000241.1, read on the forward strand.
TCTTTTAATGCTTCAACGACCACGTCATAGATGCCATTACGTTTAATGGATCCACCGCCATAAGCCAACAAAACAATCTGACCATATTTTGGCAGCTCCTTTTTCAAAGAATCTATTGTGACTCCTTCTCCAAAGCAAACTTTAGTAGGATATTGATAAGTGAATGTATTCATGTCTGACGACCTCCTTTTAACAACTTCATTATAGAAATCCTGCTTCAAGAAGTACAATGCCGAATATTCACCCTAGGTATGACTTTCATGAATAGTAAAAAGCATCCCGCAGGATGCTTTAGGCGCCAAAATAATTGCCGGTATTATAGAAGAGACCATGCTTTGGATGATCTTTATAAAGCTTCGTATTGGCATCAACAGAAGTCGTCAGTTTCAGCCAGCCCTGTTCATCGCCTTTCTTTAATAAGAGTGCCATCTTGCCCTTTTTCTCATAGAACTTGATTGGTGTAAACACATCACCTTTACTTGCGAGAGCACTGACTTTAGAAGATGTCGGTGAGTCATTTAATGATAACTGCTTAGTATACACTTTAAGACTCTTACGGTTTAATAAGCGCACCTTTCCATAATTGCTTGTTCTCTTGAGTGAATGATCCTTGATTTGAAACGTATAGGTCAAGGTCATCAAGCCTGTTTCATTAGGTTCGATCGTATCCTCAACTTCAAAGGAATCATTATGCCACTTGACCACGGAAAGGTCGATCGCCGATGAGAAATGCTTTGTCGCATATTTTGCTAAATCTCCACAATTTGTTAATTTGAACTTTTTAGAGATTTGATAAAGACGCATCGCTTCACTGACACCATCATTTTCACCAATCGTTAAAACTAAATAATGACGTTTACCAATCGTTAAAGCATCCAGCTTAGCCTGATCGGTATCTTCTTTTTTTAGTGTGGCCTTAAACTTTCTACCAATGGAGATCTTCACCTGAGTGGCCGTGACATTGAGCCCAACACGTTCCTTTTTATGATCCCC
>ONFH01000239.1 GCA_900317015.1 uncultured Erysipelotrichaceae bacterium
ATGGCAATCATGGCAATTACGATTCCTTCAGCAAGTGAGGGCGCCTTAGCTGCGATGACTTCTCATTTCATTCGCATGTTTGGTAAAGAAAATCTTGGTCGCTTTAATGATTGTTACTACGTGATGACTTCAGAAGCGCAGTTAGAAGAACGATTAAAAGAGCTTTATCGCAACCTCTCGTTACTTTTAAAAGTGGCGCATTTGAATATGAATGTAGGCATTTCTATCATTCTTGAAAATGATCATAGATCATGCGAGGAAATCTGTAAAAAAGTTGGTGAACTTGCCAAAGCAAAAAGTGATGATGGGTTACAGATCGCTTACGATCAGCAGTCTTAACTGACTCAATAATTGAAGATGAAAAAAGGCTCTCATTCACATAAGATGAGAGCTTTTATGATGCATTTTTTACCAGATGCCTAAGAGATGCTGCAGGAATAAGCTGACGCACGTGATAGCGACCCAGCAGGAACAGCCCAGAAATAATGGCTTGCCCCCGGTCTTGATCAGCTTAATGATATTCGTATTCATGCCAACGGCAACCATCGCCCAAATGATAAAGAATTTACTTAATTCCTTGATCGGATTAAAGACAACTGCATTGACTCCCATTGATGTCGCAATCGTTGTGATCAAAGAAGCTGCTAAGAAGAAGAGAATGAAGAAAGGGAAGACCTTCGAAAACTTGAATGTCGAAGCGGTCCCTTTGTCCTTTTTTGCATGACTTGCTTGAATAAATGATAAGACCAATGTGATTGGAATGATAGCTAATGTTCTTGTCAGCTTGACCGTGACGGCCTTGTCTAAAGTGGCAGACCCTAAATGCCACATGTTATCCCATGTTGCAGCTGTGGCTGTTACAGAAGAGGTATCATTCACAGCGGTACCGGCAAAGATGCCAAAAGCATTACCACTTGTATGCGAGAATCCTAACCAAGCCCCAAAGTGTGGAAAAATTAAAGCGGCTAAGACATTAAAGAAGAAGATTACAGAGATCGCCTGAGCGACTTCTTCATCATCAGCTTCAATGACTGGTGCTGTGGCCGCAATGGCAGAGCCACCACAGATTGAAGAACCGACACCGATCAATGTAGAGATCTTTGAAGGAATATGGAAGACTTTACAAAATACATAAGCAACGATCAATGATGTGGAGATCGTACCAATAATGATCGGTAAAGACTGTGCACCAGTTTGCACGATGACATTTAAGTTTAAACCAAAACCTAATAAGATGACTGCATACTGTAAGATCTTCTTAGATGTAAACTTGATCCCAGACGCTAATTTCTGTTGATTCTTGATGATCAGTGTGAGCACCATCCCTAACAAGATACCAAAGACCGGACCACCAATAATGGGAAACAGTTTCCCTAAAAAATAAGCCACAAAGGCGATGATCAGGCAAAATCCCATGCCCATTCCATTCTTTTTTATAAAATTCATTTTCTTACCCCATTTCTTGAATGAAAATCTGGGAACAGTATAATAAAAACAGACAATAAAGAAAAATTATAAATTTCTATGATGCGATAAATAATATTTATGGAGGATTTATGCTTGATACAAAAATAGAAACATTTCTTATGATCTGTAAATATATGAACTTTACGAAAGCGGCTGAAGAACTGCATTTAACACAGCCGGCTGTCTCATCGCAGATGAAACGTTTAGAAGACTATTATGGCTCACCACTGTTCCATTATGAAAATAAACAACTGACGCTAACGGAAGTAGGGGAAGTTCTTTATACGACCATGAAGAAAATGCGTAATGAAGAGACGGATCTAGAAGAGGAGATCCAGCTGATCAAGACGAAAAGGAGAGATTTGAAATTTGGGGCGACCCGTACGATTGGAGAATTCTTATTAGCGGATCCAATCATGAATTACTTAAAGCAATTTCCCGATAGTTCCATCTCTATGCAGGTCGCTAATACCCAAAGTCTGCTTAAACAATTAGACGAGGGCATGCTAGATTTTGCCTTCATTGAAGGAAACTATACGCAAAGCCTCTATCACAGTGCTCCCTTTCAAAATTCTCGCTTTATTGCGGTCTGCGGGCGGAACTGTGAATTAAAAGAAGGGACGCATCATTTAGAAGACCTATTTGATGAACGACTGATCATTCGTGAGGAAGGCTCCGGGACAAGGGATATCTTTGAAACGATTCTCACCAATAAACACCATGATCTCTCGGAATTTTCAAGCCTTGTGGAAATTGGCAATATGAATGCCATCAAGGAATTATTATTAAGGTCGGTCGGTATTTCCTTTCTTTATGAAGATGTGGTCAAAAAAGAGCTTGAAGAACATCAGTTATTTGAGATCACCCTTGATGATTTTGATGTTTACCATCAAATGAATGTCGTCTGGCGTAAGGAAAAAGAACATATACAGATCATTGAAGAATTTTTAAATGTGATCCACAATGAAAAAAAGCCATTTTAAATTGGCTTTTTCTGATCACTCTATAGATTTCATCGTTATGATTACAGCAGGGACACCACATGATTATAAGGAAACGCTGTATTATTCAAAGATGAGATGAAGTCCATAGTTAAAAAATAATGTTAAGAATGATCTTCAGTTCCCATTGGTATCACCCTCTTTATACTTACATTATAATAAAGTTTTGAGAAAAGTGTAGGCGAACCATGAAAAAAGTGATCTATTTTCAAAAAGGATACGATGACTTTAAATAAAAATAAAAAGAGGACCGAAGTCCTCATGCACTTTAAATGGAGCCACATGCCGGAATCGAACCGGCATCTTCTGCATGGCAAGCAGATGTAA